>JBLIFI010000005.1:0-27155 GCA_047633715.1 Flammeovirgaceae bacterium | reverse complement strand
CTAGCGTAGCCCGACCTCAAAAACAAACTGCGATAATGGCGCACTTTATTTAATTTCTTTCACTAATAATCAGTTCTATCTTGTTTTTCATCCCATTCTTGGAAAACCTTGATGGCTTCGTCTCTTAGGAATTGCTCGGTAGAAATACTTCTTTTATCGTGAGGTCTTTCAATTTCCTCGTAGATGAATGCATCATCAAAACCGATTTCTGCCGCATCTTTTTTGGTACAAGCGAAATAAATATTTTTTGGTCTTGCCCAATAAATTGCGCCTAAACACATAGGGCAAGGTTCGCAGGAAGTGTAGATTTCACAATCGTCTAATTGGAAAGAACCTAAGTTTTTACAGGCATCTCTGATGGCAGTTACTTCGGCATGGGCAGTTGGGTCGTTGGTGGAAGTTACCATATTACAACCTCTTCCTACAATTTCTCCATTTTTCACAACCACAGCACCAAAAGGACCACCTTTTCCACTTCTCATTCCTTCTAAAGCCATATTGATAGCTTCTTGCATCATTTTAGGATTCATATCTTTCTTGTTTTTCTGAGCTGAAAGCTCGTTTTGCAATTTATATTTTTTGACTCTCGAAGTTAACCTTTCGCTTTGTTCAAGCCTAGAGGTTTGAACTAGAAGGCTCTTTGTGCATTTGTTTATTTCGGATTGCAAAAATAGCTTATCATTTGTCAATTCTTAATTCTTCATCCTTAATTTTTCATTTCTTTTCCTCCACAACCGTTGCCAGTTGCGAGTTTCTAGCGATTCCTTATATTAGTAAAAGAGGTTAAATAATTAGCTCCAAAAAGCGCAGTAAGTTTATTTGTCAAGAGTGCCTATAAAATCGGATTGCCGAACCATTAGCATAGTGCTAATTATGGTCAATTTTATAGGTGCTTTTGGCGGATAAAATAACAAGCTAATTGGGGCTAATTATTTATTATCTTTTACTTAGTCGCATCAACTCAATCCAACCAAAAAAATGGCAATACCCGTAACTTTAGGAATAGACATTGGAGGCACAAACAGCAAGCTTGGCTTGGTAGATTCGGAAGGAAACTGCTTGGAAAGTTCTACCATGCCGACTCATGCCAATGAAGATATTTCCGTATTCATTGGTCATTTGATGGAAGAAATATCCAAAATCAGAGAAGCCATTGAACAGGAAGTAGAAGTTTTAGGCGTGGGAATTGGCGCACCGAATGCCAATTATTATTCTGGGCAAATTGAGAAAGCACCCAACTTGCATTGGGGCGATGCCATTCCCTTGGCGGCCATTGTGAAAGAACGCTTGCAACTTCCTGTCTGGATTACCAACGATGCGAATGCTGCGGCCATTGGGGAAATGAAATTCGGAGCTGCAAAAGGCGTGAAAGATTTTGTGGTGGTTACTTTAGGAACAGGCTTGGGAAGCGGAATTGTAATGGATGGAGATTTAGTGTATGGACACGATGGTTTTGCAGGCGAACTTGGGCACACCACAGTTGACCCAAATGGCAGAGACCACACCACCAACCGAAAAGGCTCGCTGGAAACCTATGTTTCTGCCACGGGAATTGTGAGAACCGCTTTCGATTTGATGGCAAACAGAATTCACGCCAGTAGAATGCGGAAGCTGAATTTTGAGCAATTGACTTCTAAAATTGTAACTGAAGAAGCTTTAAAAGGCGATAGAATTGCCTTGGAAACCTGCGAAATGACAGGCAAATATTTGGGAACAGCTTTGGTAAACACAATTTTACTCTGTAATCCAGAAAGAATCATTTTGTTTGGAGGCCCAACTGCAGCGGGCGATTTACTGCTCATTCCTACATTGAAATATCTCAACCAAGGTTTGCCAATTCATCGGAGGAACAAAACAAGTGTAGTCATCTCTAGCATGAAAGGAAGCAACACCGCAGTTCTGGGCGCAAGTGCCTTGGCTTGGGACGAAATGGAAAAAGTAAAGGTTTAGGATTTTTGGAGGAGAAATTAAGTTGATTCTTACAAAAAAGAGCAAAATAAAAACGTAATCTATTCTTTTAAAAACAACAATTAAAACAACAATTGACATGAAGAAATACCTGTTTTATTTTGCACTAACATGCTGGGTCTTATCCTTGACAGCCCACCTGATTTCATTGGCAGATGTTGATATTACTGAGACAATTCCCTTCGTTTGGCTATTGCATGTAGGCATCTTTGTGGTTTGGGTTCCTGTTGTAATAGACTTGAACAAGGGCAAGGAAATGAAAGAACTTCAAAAATCAAAAAGTTCTATATGGAAAAGACAAAAAGGAATGTACAATATTTTATTCAAAGGTGCTCCAAGTTGGATGAGGTTTGTTGCGATAGCTGGCTTTTTTTATGCAACTATAAATTTTATGCTTTTCATGTCCTCTCAAGGAGGCACTCCTAGTATAGAAGAGGGAGGAGGATATGTATTGGAGAATCGTGGGGAATTGGTGAAAACACTTACAAAAGAGGAATATCATCATTACAAAGCAAATGAAGTAAGAGGATTTTCAGGACATTGGATTTTGTTTTATGGTATTGCTACGGTTGCCTTATTTAGATTCAGCGGATTTGCAAAAGAAGAAGGTCAACAGGAGTGATTCTGAACCTTAATTTCCCCTTGCTCAAATCTCGCTGTCTTGATAGAATTTCTCAAATCTTAGCTCTGTCACACACTTTCCATAAATTAACGATTGAACCCAATACCTCACCTAACCACCTGTTTTCAATCGAATAACAACTAATGCGAGTATCAAAACAATTGATACTCGCATTAGTTAGTACATAAAGGCTATACTTCTTCAGGCAATATGTTGCAAGTAAGTGAGTAAATTATCCAATTGCTGTTCCGAGGGGCGTATGTTTCTTTTCAGTTTTGAGTTATAAATCTCAAAGGCACAAAGCGTATGGTCTGCATATTGAGAGATATGAAACTCTCCATCCTCTTTTCCTTTCAAGTCTTTCGTTGTTGTGTCAGTTCGGGAAGTGTCAATAGTCAATTCCCAAGTCGGAGTGCGTTGTTCGGGAGATTTCTCCCAGTTCTCAGTAGTAAATTTGTTTTTTACCACTTCAAAAATACTGGCTTCTGAAACTCTTCTGCGTAGCATAGTTAGTATGGATTAAAAGATTAAAAAATGACAGTCTTGCTGTTTAGGCTTGTTCACATAAAGGTAGCTATTTATTTCCTCAGACTTGACAGAATCTATATTTTTCTTACATGATTTTTCTGTTGTAATTAATTGATGTCAATCAGCTTTCAAACCTAGACATATATAAAACCCGTCAAAAGTATTTACTAAATACTTTTGACGGGTTTTATATATTGATGCTCACAATCAAAATTTTGAAAAATTCAGAGCCCTCAAAGGATTATTCAGTAGAACCTACTTTTTTCTATTCTGTAACTTTCCCCAAGTGTCTTTCAGAGGTACGGTTCTATTGAAAACAGGTTTTCCTTCTTTAGAGTGAACAGAATCTACACAGAAATAACCAATTCTTTCAAACTGGATATAATCTGATTCCTTGGCTTCCATTAAGCTCGGCTCAACTTTGGCAGTGGAAATGATTTTCAAGGATTCTTCATTAATAAACTCTGTGAACGCTTTTTCTTTGTGTCCGTCAGGGTCAGCATCATTGAATAATCTATCGTACAATCTGACTTCTGCATTTTGAGATTTCTCGGCATCCACCCAATGTAAAGTTCCTTTTGGCTTCACTCCGCTTGTGTCTGAACCACTTTTTGAATCTGGATAATAAGTACAGTGAATCTCTTTCAACACTCCATTCTCATCATTTTCAAACCCTTCGCAATGGAGAATGTAGGCAAATTTCAATCGTACATTTCTTCCTGGCCCCATTCGGAAATATTTTTTGGTCGGATTTTCCATAAAATCGCCCCTTTCAATATAAATCTCACGAGAGAAAGGCAACATTCTAGTCCCTGAGTTTTCATCTTCAGGGTTGTTGATTGCAGGCAACTCTTCTGTTTGTCCTTCTGGATAGTTAGTAATAACCACTTTCACAGGGTCGAGCACAGCCATTCTACGATGGGCAATTTTATTCAAATGCTCCCGAACACTGAACTCCAACAAAGCCACGTCAATCACATTTTCCCGCTTGGCAATTCCCACCTTATCGGCAAAGTTTCTGATAGACTCTGGTGTGTAACCTCTTCGTCTCAAACCAGAGATAGTTGGCATTCTTGGATCATCCCAGCTTTCTACAATTCCATCGTTTACCAAAGAGAGCAACTTTCGCTTGCTCATAACTGTGTAGCTCAAATTCAAGCGAGCAAACTCAATTTGTTGTGGTCTGTAAGCTCCAACTGTCTCCACAAACCAATTATACAAAGGCCTGTGAATCTCAAACTCCAAAGTACAGAGCGAGTGCGTAATTCCCTCAATCGAATCAGAAAGTCCGTGAGCGAAATCGTACATTGGGTAAATGTTCCATTTGTCGCCAGTTCTGTGGTGTGGAGATTTCTTCACACGGTAAATTGCCGCATCTCTCATGTGCATATTCGGAGAAGTCATATCAATTTTGGCTCGCAAAACTGCTTTCCCTTCATCAATTTCTCCATTTTTCATTTGCTCGAAAAGAGCTAAATTCTCCTCAACACTTCTGTTTCTGAAAGGGCTTTCTTTTCCTGGGCGAGTCGGCACACCACGGTATTCTCTAAATTCTTCTGGAGTGAGTTCACACACGTAGGCTTTCCCCATTTCAATCAGCTGAACGGCATAACCATACAATTTATCGAAATAGTCGGAAGCGAAATGAGATTCTTCCCACTCAAAACCTAACCATTGAACATCTTTTTTGATAGATTCTACATATTCTTCCTTCTCGTTGGAAGGATTTGTATCGTCAAATCTGAGGTTTGTTCTACCATTATATTTATCTGCCACGCCAAAATTCAAGCAAATTGATTTTGCATGCCCAATGTGCAAATAGCCATTTGGCTCAGGCGGAAAGCGAGTCTGGACTTTGCCATCATACTTATTACTCTCCAAATCTGACTCAATTATTTGCTCAATAAAGTTAAGTGACTTGCTATTTTCCTTCTCCAAAGTTGTTTCCTTGTTCTCCATATTGTTGATGCGATTTTAAGTCGCAGTAATTATCAGATACTAATTAAGGAATTGAAAAATCTCCAACCCCAAAAACCAAACTGTAAATTTAGATAATGTTCTTGTTCCGAACAAAAGGAATAATAAAGCTCTGATGTGGATTTTGGGAAGTCAGAAACAATATTAAAGCTTCTAAAATACTTCTTAGGAACTCATGTTACGCAAATTTACTGTTTGCTCATTTTTTTATTACAGGATTATAACCGACACCGCAACTAGCCGTTCACATTCAATTTTAGGGGAACTAAATCTGTATTGAGTCTAAAATTTAATGTGGTTGAATTTAGCACAAACAAGCTTTCAATTGCTAATCAATTCCCCCAAAATTGGTGGCAACGACTCGCTGGCTTAACTCTCAGGAGTTGCTGGCGAGTTTCTAAGAGGTTCATTTCGACTCATCAATAGGCAATTCACGAAATCCAACAAAAATACAGTTTGCGTAACATCAGTTAGTAAATGGCATCAAGGGCTTTCCTATAAAAAGATTTTTTTGCGTGGGACACGCAAAAAGGAGATATTTTCTTTGGTGCGTGCCTCACGCACCATCGCTTAAATCATTGAAATCAGCAGTTTTACTTTTTATAGGAAAGCCCTTAAATGGTATCTTCATTTTTGGCTTTTCGTAGAATTCGTTCGACCACTCCGAGGGACTCACTTTCGCTTTTTCTCATCTACTGAGAAACTATTTTCAAAAAAATTCACAACCAAGGCAACCATTTGGAGGCAAGCTGATGTAAGGGAAAATAAAATCTTACAAAACCTGCTTTTCACATGAGAAGAAATATTCTAATTTTCAGTACGCTAATTGCACTTTCGTTTGTTTACGGTTGTGCCAGCGACAAGGTAGAACCTGACAACGCCACACCTGCTAACTTGGTTTTTACCCCCAATTCCATCAATGTGCTAGTTGGAGAGGTAGGCACATCCACCACCCCGAGTATAGATGGTGCACAGCCAATTACTTTTGAATTAGTAAGCTCGCCAAGTTCGGAAATAACAATTGATGGTAGCACAGGAGTCATTTCCTCTACGGCAACTTTGGCAGAAGGCTCTTATTCTATTTCCGTAAAGGCAATAAATGCTGGTGGAGAAGCTACATTCCAAGCTGTTTTCACAATCCAAGTCAGTAATGCGAACTCCAAACCTAGCGGTTTAACTTATAGCGAATCTTCTTTGACAATTCGTAAGCATGAGGCAAAGAGCACTACAGCAAGTGCACAAGGGACGCCACCATTGACTTACGCATTTGTAAATCCTTCTTCTTTACCTAGTGGAATCACCATTAATACGAGTACAGGGAAAATTGATTTTGCGGAAAATATCACATACGGAATGTACAATATTTCTGTAACAGTCAGTAATTCCATAGGCGCAGAAACTTTTACTGATATCGTCTCCTTAGAATCCAAAAAAGTGGTTTATAATGGAGTAAGTGGAGTGAAAGAAATTATGAGTGGTGCTGGATGCGAAGGTTGCCACACGGGTTCATATGACAACTATTCAGGGACGAAATCTGGGGCAAATGGTATAAAAAACAGAACAAGTTTACCAGCAAGTAATGGTTCTTCTATGCCAAGAAATCAATCTAACTTACCGCAAGAGCAGATAGACCGAATTTCTCAGTGGATTATAGATGGATTGGATGAGAATTAAATTGACTCACAGTTTCATATTCACAAAATAATCCAGAAAATAAAAATATATCTAATCAGTTTTCCAACAACCAGTCCCAAAAAAAAATGAAAAAGAATTTGTTATTTATTGCCGTCTTACTAGGCTTAGTTACATTTTATGGTTGCTCTGGTTCCGATAGCGTTGACCCAGTTCCAGAACCGCCAACAGGACTTACTTACTCGCCAAACTCCATTGTGATTAACGAAGGAACAGCGCAGAGTTCTTCCATGCCTACTATTTCAGGTAAAACACCAATTGCTTTTGAATTAGTAAGCTCTCCTAACTCAGCTATTTCCATTAATGCAAGTACGGGGGTTATCTCTGCTTCGGCAACTTTGCCTATTGGAAATTATACATTGAGTGTGAAAGCCACAAATGATGATGGTAAAGAGACTTTCAATAGTGCATTTAGCATAACAGTAAACAAAGTTACAGCAGAACCTTCCAATTTGGCTTACTCTCCAAACTCTATTTCTATAAACGAAGGAGAAACAGGAACTTCTGCCACACCAACCGTTGGTGGAATTACGCCAATTACTTTTTCATTGGTAAGCTCTCCTAGCACAGAAATCAGTATTGACCCTAATACAGGCGTGATTTCTTCTACCGCTACGCTTGCAGTTGGAAACTACTCACTAGATGTGAAAGCTAAAAATGATGATGGTGAGGAAACTTTTACGGATGCGTTTAGCATAACAGTAAATAAGATAAGCCCTTCTAATTTGGTGTATACGCCAAACTCTATTTCTATCAACGAAGGAGAAGTGGGTACTTCTGCTACTCCAACTATTGACGGAATTACCCCTACTTTTGAGTTAGTAAGCTCGCCAAGTTCGGAAATCAGTATTGATGTAAATACAGGAGTGATTTCATCTACTACTACGCTTGCAATTGGGAACTACTCACTCAATGTAAAAGCTACTAATTCGAGTGGAAATGAGACTTTTAGCACAGCGTTTACAATCGCAGTCGCAAAAGTGCCTGAGCCACCAACAAACTTGGCCTACTCTCCAAACTCAATTGAGTTTACAGAAGGTGCTGTTGGAACTTCTGCCATGCCAACTATTAGCGGAGCTACGCCAATTACGTTTGAATTAGTAAGTTCGCCTAGTTCAGAAATCAGTATTGACGCAAATACAGGAGTGATTTCATCTACTGCCACGCTTGCCGTTGGAAACTACTCATTGAATGTGAAAGCTACTAATGCAGATGGAAATGAGACTTTCAACAATATATTTAGTATGAAAGTAAATGAGGCGAAAACCGCTCCAAGCTCTTTGACTTACAGCTCTAGCAGTACGACATCTCGTAAGCATGAAGCCAAAAGTATTACTGCAACTGCTGATGGAACTGCGCCACTTACTTTTGAAATTACCAACTCTTTGCCAAGTGGAATTAGTATCAACTCCAGCAACGGTAAAATTGATTTTGCAAAGGGAATCAGTCATGGAGATTATAAAATCACAGTAAAAGTTACCAATACAGAAGGTTCAAAAACCTTTACAGATGTTGTTTCTTTCACTTCGGAAGAAGTGGTTTTTGAAGGAAGTATTGGAGTGCAATCCATTATCTCCAACAAATGTTCTAGTTGTCATGTTTCAGGTGGTTCAAGAAGAGACTACACCAACTTTAACAATGCCAAGTCCTTTTCCAGTACAATTCACAGCAGAGTGAATTCAGGCTCAATGCCACAAGGAAGGGCAAAACTACCACAAGAGGAAATTGATAGGATTCAGCAATGGATAAATGATGGGCTGAAACAAAACTAAAAATTAGGTTGCAGAAATGCTGTGGTAATTTTCTTACTTTCCGAGCCTTTTAGGCTCGGAAAGTTTTATTACCTTTTGATATCTATTATTTTCTATAAATATTTCAAAACTGTAACTCCAGATGAAAAAGACTTTTATTCTTCTCGCCAGCTTTTCGCTTTTTGCTCTGTTTGCCTTTGTGCAAATTCAAGACAAGAGAGCAGTAAAGGAAATGAATGTATATGATTTATTGCTCAGTTTGGGCGATGAACCTGTGAAGCACACACTTTCCAAACCTACCGAAGAGCAAGTACGGCAAGGAGAAGATATTGTATTGCTCGGAAAGACAGAGAAAGATGGAAAAATGTCCAGCTTTGTAAGCAAGTTTTATACTTGTACGAGTTGCCATAATATTGCCCAAGAAGATCCTGTTATCACAAATTTTGACCCACAAGCTAGGCTGGAATATGTAAGTAAAAAAGGCATTCCCTTTCTGCAAGGTTCTACTTTTTGGGGAATGGTAAACAGAGAAACCTGGTATAATGATGATTATGTAATCAAATATGGAGATTTGGTAAAACCTGCCCGTAATGATTTAACCGAAGCAGTTCAGCTTTGCGCCCAAGTTTGCTCACAAGGCAGGAAACTAGAAAAATGGGAGTTGGATGCGGTAATGGCTTACTTATGGAGTTTACAATTGAAGGTTTCTGATTTAGATTTACCAGACGAATTAGTTGGAAAGCTACAGAAATCCAGTTCAAAAGACACTTCGCTTGTTGCCGAACTGAAAAAATATTATCCATTGAAATCTCCAGCCACCTTTGTTGAGCCTCCTTCAGATAAGGCAAAAGGTTATGATGGTTTAGTTGGAAATGCAGAAAACGGAAAATTGCTTTATGATAATTCCTGCCAGAGTTGTCATAAAGATGGAGGTGTTTCCCGTCTAATTTTGGACAATTCTAAATTTACATTGAACAAACTGAGAAGGAAAATTGATAAGAATTCACACTATTCTCTCTACGAAATCACTCGCCACGGAACGCACCCAATTGAGGGTCATAAACCTTATATGCCTCATTACACTTTGGAGCGAATGAGCCACCAACAAGTAGAAGATTTACGAGCTTATGTAGAAACTGGAGGGAAATAGAAAAAACAACAATTAAACCAAGTATCTAATGCAGCTTGCCTCAGAAAGGCAAGCTGTATTTTTTTCTAATTATAAGTAGTCTAGCTTAAATGCTTTGCTATTTTGAGTTCTTAACAATCTCATTTATAGCGAAGTACAAGAGTAGTAAATAGCACAACGTGCTTAGTTGGATTTTAGAAATCAACTACGATTTACAGAAAACTCAATCTTGTTATTACACTTCAATTTTTTCTTTCCATTTCAAACTCTCCCCAACCAACTTAGCCAAAAACTCTCCATCGTGCCTAATATAATGGTGATCTCCATTTCTAGTGATGATTGTGAAGTCAGCTTCAGTTTCTAATTCCCATTCCTGCATTTGCACTAGGTTGACAATTTCATCTTTTTTGGCTGAAATCACGGAAATTGGGAAATCAAACGGCTTTTCTGGCTCATAATTGAAAGAATCTGCCATTTTCAAATCAGCTTTTAGCGCGTTCATTACAATTTGGAAAAACTCCAAATCCTCAAAATTATTCTTCGATAAATCGGGAAAAAGCTTCACTAATTCCGATTCGCTTAACTCAGAAAGCCTTTGCTCTATTTCATAGTTTTTCAAGCTTGGCGTGGCGGAAATGAACAAATGAGTTGGTGTTGAAAATCCATTTTCTCGCAACTTTCTAGCTAAAAAGAACGCCAACATTCCGCCCATGGAGTGCCCGAAAAAGAGAAATGGTTTATCTTGTTTTTCAGAGAAAACTGGGAGTAAATCGGTAATGAGTTTTTCCAAATTATCGTAAGGAGTTTCATCCATTCGGCTCGCTCTTCCTGGCAATTGAATATTGACCATTTCCACCGAGTTTGGCAAATAGTTGTTCCAAGTATGAAACATCATGGCACTTTCTCCTGCTCCATGAAAGCAAAAAAGCCTGATTTCTGCTTGCTCGTTTGGCTTAGGAATCACAAACCAATCTGCATTTTCAGCTTGTTGGTTTTGGTTGGATTTTGCTGTGGTCAGTTCGTTTTCGCTTTCAGTTGGGTTTTGAGAATTAGCAACTTTGAACTGCTCAAATAAATAGTTCGCTAAAGCCGAAATATTGGAATGTTTCCAAAATACTTTGGTTGGGAAGGAGATTTCCAATTCCCTTTCCAACACTTTCCTGATTCGCATTGCCATCATCGAGTCCACTCCCAAAGCGATAAAATCTGCTTGGTCAGAAACTTGGTCAGATGTATAGCCAGAAGCTTTCAACAACTCTTTTCTCAGAAGCAATTGGATTGATTCAAACTGCTCTTCTTCCTCGAAATTGTAAATCACACTCGCCAAAGTTCCACCTTCCTCTTCACTTTCCAAGTTTGGATTTCCATCTTCCACGCTTTCCGATTCCACCTTAAAATCTTTATTCTCAATCCAAAAACGTTTGTGTTGCCACGGATAAGTAGGCAATACAATAAACTGGTAATCAGATTTATATAACAAGCTCCAATCTACTTCATAGCCAACCTGATAGAGTTTCCCCCAAGCCGACCAGAAGATTTCCAGCTCATCTTTTTCTCTCAATTGTGAAGGAATGGCGAAGGCTTGCGAGTCGAAATGAGTAAAATTCTGATTGAGTGCGTGGCACAAAACAGGATGTGCGCTAATTTCTATGAAAGTATTACAATCGTCCTCCAACATTTTGCCAATCGTTTCCGAGAATTGAACAGGCTGACGCAAATTGCTCGCCCAATAATCAGAATCTAGTGAGTTACCATTTACCAATTTTGCAGAAACCGTGGAGTAAAAGGGAATTTCTCCATTTTTAGGTTGGATTTTACTGTCCAAATCTGCTTTGAGTAAATCCTTGGCTTCTTCCATTAAAACGCAATGTGAAGCGATGTCAATTTTCATTTGCTTGTTGAAAACATCTCGCTTTTCGAGTTTCTCCAAAATGGTTGCAATCGCTTTCGGTTCGCCAGATAAAACCGTAGAAGTTGGGCTATTCATCACGGCAATGGAAACTTTATCTTCATAGCCAACTAATTCATTTTCAGCCTCTCCCCTACTCAACTCCACAACCGCCATTGTTCCTTTTCCTTTCGTCAAATTCATCAATTTACTTCGCTTGCAAATAATTTGAGAAGCTTCTTTCAGCGAAATATTTCCTGCAATATGTGCGGCAGCCACTTCGCCCATGCTATGCCCAACAATCGCATCAGGTTTTACATTTTTCGATTCCCACAACTTTGCCAAGGCAATTTGGATGGCACAAATAATGGGTTGGATTATTTCAATCTCCGAGAACTTAGAATCCGACTCTTCCGCAAATAATTCATCGGTCAATTTCCAATCTACAAACTCCGAAAAAGCCTTTTCACATTCCAAAATAGCTTGTTTGAAAACTGCCGATTTCTCCCAAAGCTGTTTCCCCATTCCAATCCAATGTGAACCATGTCCAGAGAAAACAAACACAATTTTCGGCTCAAAATTCTGCGCATCAACCTCAAGAAAATCCTCAGATTCTTCATTGGCAAAGGCGTTTAGTTTGGCCATCAATTGAGTTTTGTCTTTTGCGGAAATTGCTACTCTATTTCCGTAATGCGTTTTATTGAAAACTGCCGAACTGCAAATATCAATCAGCTGATTATCAGATTTTTCTATAAATCCTGCATACTTTTTTGCAAAGCCTTTCAGCGCTGGAAAACTTTTGGCAGAAAATGGAAAAACATAATTTTCTTGGCACAAGCGGACGCTTGCGCCATGCTTTTGTATTATATTGCTGTTCTTCCCATTTGAATTTTGTGTATTCCCCACATATTCGGAGAGAATGCAATGAGCATTTGTCCCACTCACTCCAAAACTATTGATAGCGGCAATTCTTGGCTTTTCCTTGCTTTCCCAAGCCAAGTTTTCGGTGGGGATTTCAATTAAACCATCTGCCCAATTATAATGTGGATTTGGCGTTTTAAAATGCAAATTTTGGGGAATCATTTGATGTTGCAAAGCCAAAATAGATTTAATCACTCCAGCCACACCAGCTGAGCCTTCTGTATGCCCAAAGTTGGTTTTGACAGTTCCGACTTTTAGCGATTTTTTCAGGCTTCCATTTCGCTTAATAATATTGGTAATTGCCTGCAACTCAATCGGGTCGCCCAAAGGAGTTCCCGTACCGTGTGCTTCCAGAAAATCAATATCTGCAATACTCAATCCAGCCGAAGCCAATGCTTGCTCAATCAGTTTTTCCTGCGCTTTCATATTTGGTGCAGTAAACCCGTTGCTCTTTCCATCTTGGTTCACAGCTGTTGCCTTAATGGTTGCCAAAATGGTATTCTTATCTCGTTTGGCATCGCTCAACTTTTTCAAAATAAGTACACCTACGCCTTCTCCACGCACATAACCGTTCGCACTCGCATCAAAAGCCTTGCATTGTCCATCTTCGGAAAGCGCACCCATTTTGGAGAGTGCAATATAAGGTTCAGGGGAAATCATCAGGTTTGAACCGCCCGCCAAAGCCATTTCCGACTCGCCCAACAACAAACTTTGGCAAGCCTGATGAATGGAAACCAATGAGGAGGAACAAGCCGTGCTCGCCAAAACACAAGCTCCCTGCAAGCCTAACGTGTAGGAAACTCGCCCAGGAATGGCATACATTTCCCCACCTGTAATTGAGTAAATGTTTATGTCAGAATTGTCTGGAGAGTTCAAATGTTTTCGGGCATAATCATTAGCGGCAGAGCCTAAAAAAACACCTGTGTTTGTTTCTTCCAACCCTTCAATATCCAATCCTGCTCGCTCCAAAGCCTCGCAACTGACTTCCAGAATAAGTCTTTGTTGCGGGTCCATGTATTTCGCTTCAATAGGGGAAATATTGAAAAAGGAGTTGTCAAATAAATCCACTTCACTAATAAATCCACCGTATTTTGTGTTGATTTTTCCTTCTTTTGATACATCTGAGTTAAAATACTTTTCATTGTTCCAGCGAGCAGTCGGAATTTCAGAAATAGCATTTTCTCCATCAATCAAGAGCTTCCAATAATCTTCAGGAGACTTCACATTGCCTGGGAAACGACAACTCATTCCAATAATGGCAATTTCCTTGCTTTTTTTCGAACCCGACTCTTGGATTTCCTGCTTTAGCTTTTTAATTGCAATAAGTGCCTTGCGGAGCTTCTCGGTCAATTCTTTTTCAGTTGCCATTTGTTTATTCGGGTAAGTTTAAAGGAATCTTCAAAAATAGCATTTTTCTTAGGAAAAATTGAATATAGTTAAGTGTAAATGGCTGTAAAAGCACATTGGTTATGAAGAGAGAAAAGAGTAAGAAAAAAAGCATGATGCTTCAGAATCAATATCCTGAAGCATCATGCTTTTTTTCTTTTGTAGTTGCCCTAAAATAGAACTTCAGCAACTAGAAGTTACTGGCTACAGATAATATATAATTTCATACTACTGTACATTTCAAAAGATGAGACCTCGACAGCGGTTGAAAACCCTGCCGAAGGTTAATTTAAAAGCCGTTCAACGTCTGGCAGGACCTACGGACTCTGCCAGCGATTCACTTTTGTATAGTAGTATGACATAATTTTCCATCTGCTTTCTTTTTTTCATCCTCACATCAGCAAATCTACACATTCTCAAATCCTCTTATTTCCCAAACTTCGCCTTCAAAGCCTCCAAGCTATTTTCCATAGTCTTTGGCTTTTCCTCCGTTCTTTTTCGGTTAGATTGAGCCGTTCCCCTTTTACGAGGTTCTTTGCTAGAACCAGAAGTTGAATTTGAACTTGATTTCAAACCAGCATCTTCCTTCATGCTCAACGCAATTCGTTTTCGGTCAGCATCCACTTCGGTGATTGTTACCATCACTTGCTGTTGTACTTTCACGACCTCCGAAGGATGTTTGATGAAACGATTTGCCATTTGGCTCAAATGCACCAACCCATCTTGATGAACGCCAATATCTACAAAAGCACCAAAGTTGGTGATGTTCGTTACCAAACCTGGCAAACGCATTCCAGCTTTCAAATCGGAAATTTTCTCTATACCTTCTGTGAACTCGAAAGACTCAAACTTCTCTCGTGGGTCACGCCCAGGTTTCGCAAGTTCCTGCACAATATCATTCAAGGTGGGTAATCCGACCGAATCTGTTACATAGTTTTTCAGCTGAATTTGCTTTCTCAATTCCTCTTTCTCAATGAAATCGGAAACTGAACAATTCAAATCCTTCGCCATCTGTTGCACAATCGAGTAGCTTTCTGGGTGAACTCCACTCGAATCGAGCGGGTTTTTGGCATCTCGAATTCGGAGAAAACCAGCCGCTTGTTCAAAAGCCTTCGCTCCTAAACGAGTTACTTTTTTGAGTTCTGAACGCTTTGTAAAAGCCCCATTTTCGTTTCGGTAATCTATAATGTTTTGGGCAATGGAACTTCCCAACCCAGACACGTAAGTCAATAGTTCTTTACTTGCCGTATTCACTTCTACACCAACCGCATTCACACAACTTTCAACTACATCATCCAAGCCTTTTTTGAGTGAATTTTGGTCCACATCGTGCTGATATTGCCCCACTCCTATTGATTTTGCATCAATTTTTACTAATTCCGCCAACGGATCCATCAATCTCCTACCGATAGAAACTGCTCCACGAACGGTTATATCATGGTCAGGAAATTCATTCCGAGCCACTTCCGAAGCCGAATAAATAGATGCGCCACTTTCGTTGACCATAATAATCTGAATGGCACTTGGCAAACCAAGACTTTTCACGAAATTCTCAGTCTCCCTACTTGCCGTTCCGTTTCCGATGGCAACTGCTTCCACTTTGAATTTCTCACAAAGTTGCTTCACAATTGCTCCAGCCTTAGACGTTTGCCTTTGCGGTTCATGCGGATAAATTGCCTCATTATGAAGTAATTTCCCTTGTGCATTCAAGCAAACCAACTTACAACCAGAGCGAAACCCTGGGTCAAGTGCCAACACAGTTCGCTCCCCAAAAGGAGAAGCCAAAAGCAATTGTTTGAGATTATCGGCAAAAACCTGAATCGCATCTTCATCAGCTCTTTTCTTAGTTGCCAAACGAATTTCCGTTTCCATAGAAGGCTTCAACAACCTTTTGTAACTGTCTTTCACAGCTAATTCCACCTGCTCGCTTACCTTGCTGTTTCCCTGCACAAATTGGCGGTTCAATATATCAATCGCATCTTCCTCTTCGGGTGTGCAATCCAAGGAAATAATCAACTCCTTTTCGGCTCTTCTCATTGCCAAAACTCGATGCGAAGGCGCACTTTTCAACGGCTCACTCCACTCGAAATAATCTCTATATTTTTTCCCTTCTTCCTCTTTCCCATTAATTACTTTAGAAGTAAAAACACCTTTGTCTTCATATAATTTCCGAACCTTTTGCCTTGCTGTTTGGTCTTCATTTATCTTCTCAGCAATAATATGTCTCGCTCCAACCAACGCCTCTTCAATGCTGGCAACCTCTTTCTCCTCATTTACAAACTGGAGTGCCAACGCATCTAAATCCAACTTACTTTGCTCAAAAATTTGGTTTGCCAATGGTTCCAGCCCTTTTTCTCTGGCAATGGTGGCTTTTGTTCTCCTTTTCGGTTTGAAAGGCAAATATAAATCCTCCAAAACAGTCATAGTTTCTGCTTGCTGGATTTTCCTTTTCAACTCATCAGTCAAGTTTCCTTGCTCATCAATTGTTTTGAGAATACTTTCCCTGCGCTTGTCCAAATCTCGCAACTGCAAAGCTCTATCTCGGATATTGGCAACTTGGACTTCATCCAAACTACCTGTTACTTCCTTCCTATATCGGGAAATAAAAGGCACGGTAGCATCCTTATCCAATAATTCTAATGTGTTCGTAACTTGCTGTTCCGAAATACCCAATTCACGGGCAATTTTTGAAATGATAATTTGTTCCATAAAAAGTGTTTACAACTTTGATAAATCCATTCAAGTTGAATTTGCGAAGAGGCAAAAATAATGGAAAGGTTGAAGAAAGCTAACTCGTGTTACAGAGTTTAAAACTATTTTTTGTTGGATTTTACAGATTGCTTGTTGGTGAGCAGAAACCAGCCTTTCCGAAACTCGCCAGCAATACCTGAGAGGTTAAGGAAGCTAATCATGAGCCGCCAATTTCGGGGAGTGGATTCCCAATTCGAACACTTTTCGCTCCAACCAAAACCTTATTGAAAACTCCAAACCCAATTTCGCTTTCCTTTCCCCAAAATTGAATGCGGACGGCTAGTTGCGGTGTAAACTCTATAGAGGAGAGGTAGTGTAAACATGTATTTCACGAAATTACACCCGTAGCCGACAGCTTCCTGCCCACAATAGAATTGCCGTAGTGTGACTCTCTCGTGAAATAAGGCACAATTTTCATTTTGTATAGTGGCATGCAAAAAAAATATACAGTACTTTACCCGACTGTTTAATGTTTGGAAAGTGCTTCTAATCGCTTTAATGGTAGAAATTTTCTCTTCCTTGTTACAAAGACTTGCTAAGTCTATCTAATTGAATATCATAAAAATTGCAGGTTTTCAGAAGTCTAAATTGCTCAGACTTAGCAAGTCTCAATCTATCAACAACCAAATAGCACTATCAACATTTGGAAAAATTCTCAAATCCGAGTACAGTACTAATGCCTTAAAATTCCATTTAATATTCAGAAAAAACAGAACTTTCCACGAAGTAATCTAGCCAATCCTGTGAATTCTGTGAATCCTGATTATTTTTGCACGAATTAGCAAACGATTGCATTCAATCTGATGTTGCAATAAAGTAGTTGGATGTTTCAAACTCCAACCATAAGAAAACACCAATAAATAACCTGACTTAAACAAATTTCTATTTTTTAGAAGTCTCATTTAAAGTCAAAAAAAAGTAAACAGCACAACGTGCTTAAATTCACTACTCAAATAAAATAAACGATGAAAGAAGTATTTATAGTTTCCGCTGTGAGAACGCCAATAGGAAGTTTCGGAGGAATGTTCAAAGGAGTTTCCGCTACTGAATTGGGTTCTGCTGCCATCAAAGGCGCACTCGAAAAAGCAGGAGTTGATGCGAAAGAAGTGGATGAGGTTTTGATGGGAAATGTAGTTTCAGCCAATTTAGGTCAAGCTCCAGCCAGACAAGCGGCTTTGGGTGCAGGAATTGGAAACAATGTTCCTTGCACAACTGTCAATAAAGTGTGTGCCTCTGGAATGAAAGCGGTTATGTTTGGAGCGCAAAGCATTATGTTGGGTAATGCAGATGTAGTTGTAGCTGGCGGAATGGAAAGCATGACAAACATTCCTTATTATATGCCAAACAACAGATACGGACAAGGTTACGGACACGGACAAGTGGTTGATGGCTTGGTAAAAGACGGTTTGACAGATGTTTATAATCAGCAAGCAATGGGTGTTTGTGCAGACAATACTGCCAAGAAATATGAGGTTTCCAGAGAAGCGCAAGACGAATTCGCTATCAACTCTTACAAAAAATCTGCTGCATCTACTGAAAATGGAAGTTTCGCAAATGAAATTGTTCCTGTATCAGTTCCACAAAGAAGAGGCGAACCTATTGTAGTAACAGAAGATGAGGAATACAAGAAAGTGAAATTTGAGAAAATCCCTTCTCTACGAGCGGTTTTCTCGAAAGATGGAACCGTAACAGCGGCCAATGCATCTACTATCAATGATGGCGCTTCTGCGTTGATTTTGATGAGCAAAGAAAAAATGGAGGAATTGGGATTGAAACCAGTCGCTAAAATTGTTTCCTTTGCTGATGCGGCTCAAGAGCCAGAATGGTTCACAACTGCCCCAACTTTGGCAGCTCCAAAAGCATTAGCAAAAGCAGGTTTAACATTCGATGACATTGATTTCTTCGAGGTAAACGAAGCATTTTCTGTGGTAACTATGGCTTTCTGCCAAGTTTTAGATGTTCCTGCTGAAAAAGTAAATGTATTTGGTGGAGCAGTTTCATTGGGTCATCCACTCGGAACTTCTGGTGCAAGAATCATTACGACTCTAAGCAATGTATTGAACCAAAAAGGCGGGAAATACGGAATGGCTGCTATCTGTAATGGTGGAGGCGGTGCTTCGGCAATTATTATTGAGAAGGTATAAAATTTAACAGTAGTTAAAGCTTGATCTATAGTTTTTTTATGATTAGTCATCATTTTAATTATACCAGATGAAACTGTCTAGATTGGGAATAATAGAAAATAAAAACAACTCTGGTAAGAGAATTTACTCAATAAACATTGATGGAGAATCATTGAATAATAAAATCTTAGATTGTTATACAAGAAGCCACCTAGAACCACCACTTTTAGGAATATTTATAGGTAGCTTCAATCGTTCGTCCTTAACTTTTGCACAAGAACGAGATGAATATTTTAAGAGAAAATTCAAACTAGGAATTGATGAAAAATATAATGATTTGTTATCTAACTTCGGGAGATTAAATCTAATCATATGTGAAGATTGTCAAGATATTGCTTGTGGATTAATTTCGATTAAAAAATCAATTTCCAATGGTAAAGTAACTTGGAATTCATTCGCTTATCAGCAACACAAAAATATACTTGAAGATTTGGATTGTCTCAAAAGCTTAGATTTCACATTTGATGCTAATGAATATGAAAAACAACTAAAGTTAGCTCAATATAGAATTCTTACTGAATTTTAGTCATTTATCCAAAGTCAAAATAATTATAGTATGATAAAAGTAAAAGCAAAAAATCAGGAGTTTTCATTGGAATCAAGTGCAGATGAGACTCTATTAAATGGAAAAAAATTCGATTGGGATTTCTCTAAGATTTCAGAAGGGAAGTTTCACATTATCCGCAATCATAAATCTTACCGAGCTGAGTTGGTAGAGGCTGATTATGAAGCCAAAACCTTCAAAATTAAGGTAAATGAGCAAATTTTCGATTTGGAAGCGAAAGATAGGTTTGATTTGCTTTTGGAGAAAATGGGAATGGCAAATGCTACCGTTCAGAAAATAAACGAACTCAAAGCACCCATGCCAGGCTTAGTTTTGCAAATAATTGCCAAACAAGGAGAGGAAGTGAAAAAAGGAGATAAACTCTTGATTTTGGAAGCCATGAAAATGGAGAACATCCTCAAATCTCCAAGCGATGGAATCATAAAATCCATCAAAGCAGAAGAAGGGAAAAATGTGGAGAAGAATCAAGTTTTAGTGATTTTTGAATAGAGTCAGTTTCAAGCAAAAATGGCTATACATTTTATTGATGTATAGCCATTTTTCATTCAAGTATATGAAACCCAAATACAACCTTTCACACTCCACGATCTATTTTATATTTGTCTAAATACGCTCTGCCTCCTCCATTGTACTGAATGCTTTCACGTCTTTACTAGTTCCTAATATTCTCGCCAAATAACCAGATTGCATAATTGCTATTATATCATTTTCGGGCAATACCTTGACCCATACAAGAGGCTTAAATTTTATAATCAGCTTCAAACCTTCCAAATGAATCTTTTCTTGCACTTCCTTAGGGTGAGTGAGCATATCACTTGTATCTAGGATAACAGCAAATTTTGGATTCAATTCAATTCTAATTGCATCTGCTATATGATTTAGATAGTATGGAACTAGCTCAGGTGAACGCCAAAAGCCAATAGGCTTTATGACTAAGTAGTTTTTAGCCTTATCTATCTCAATTTTATAATATTCATTTTCATAAACTATTGTGGTTGTCTGACAATTTATGTGATTCAAGGTATTGCGTGAGACACGCAACGAGGAAAACTATATTTGATTGGCTAGAAATCAGGTTCTTTAATCTAGTAATTTCGACCTCCACAAAATTTGTCAGAGAACCACTATTGTTTTCATACTTTTAGCGAGCAGTACATGAGTTACAAGGCATTTTACAACCCTTTCTCTTTTTTAAACCTCTCTAAATAGGCCTCAGCCTCCTCAACAGTTTCAAACCCCTTGATTTCTGTCCCCATTGTTCTTGCCATAAACTTGGCTTGCATTGCAGAAATATCATCTTTTGGCAATACTGTAAGCGCTATCAAAGGGTGCAACTCTGACATCAGCCCCATTCCTTTCAAATGAACCTTCTCTTGCACCTCTTTAGGATGCGTGAGCATATCAGTTATATCCAGAATTATTGAGAATTTCAGATTTAGTTTGAATTTCACAGTATTCGAAATATCTTTTAGATAGTTGGGCACAACTTCCGGAGAACGCCAAAAGCCAATGGGCTTCAGAACCATATAGTTCTTATCCACATCTATCTCTATTTTGTAATACTTGTTATCGTGTAAAGTCGTCTTCATATTAATTATCATGTATAGAAATATCAAAAGATGATGCAATAAATTAATATTTAAAGAGCATCTCTTCTTACAAGAATAAACATATTTCCAAACTAATGAAAACAATCTGTATCGATATTCGAAATGAAAAAAGGCAAATATCTAAGATTAGATTTTTGCCTTTTTTTTAAAAGTATTCAAAATTGACCTTCTACATATTGTCTTGTTCTTGAGTAGACTTCTCAACCTCTACTTTTTTTACATCTTTTTTGGCATAAGTAGGGCAAGTTTTATATACGCAAGAAGAAAAGCCAAAAATCATTAGGGCTAAAACAGCTATTTTAATTTTCATGATACTCAAATTTTGGGTTAGCAAATTGGTACTACAAATATAAGTAATACGCTGGGTTATTTTTTTATATAAATTGTATAAGTGAAAGAAATTAAATAAAGTGCGCCATTATCGCAGTTTGTTTTTGAGGTCGGGCTACGCTAGCTAGTCTAGCGGTTCCCCGCTGGGACAAAAATAGTAGGCATAGCATCGCTATGGATACTATTTTTAACGAAGAATAGACCAAAAAGAAACAAATATAATGGAGTAAGTTATTTAATTCCTTTCACTAAATAGTAAGAGAAAATGGATAATTAAAAAATTATTAAATTATTTCAAGATTTAATAGACGTTTTAAAGTGTACTAAACGAGTAAGTTTTGTTTAAAAAAGATAAATTTACTCAATCATTAAGTTACAACCCCTTATTTCAGAGTTATCAAACCTTCCTAAAATTTCAAACTCATGCTTACTAACAAAGCGTCCTATATCTTTCGTTTCAACAAAACAACAAGAATGTATATTTGCTAAATCAATTACATTGACTCCACCGGTCCGCCCTATTTCATTGACCTTTTCCATTGGGTCATTCATTTCCCTAAGTAAAACCTTCATAGTCTTAGATACTTTAAAGCTTCCATTTCCACAAGAATAAGATTGGGAAAGTAATTCTGTCATTCCATATTCCGAATGAACTTCGTTGGCCTTAAATTTTTTTTGAAAAATATCATGTAATTCTGACCTAATTATTTCCTTTCGTCTCCCCTTCATCCCACCTGTCTCGGTCAAAATACATCCTGATAAATCTAGGTCATATTTTTCTAATAAATCCATTAGAGCAAAAGTAACGCCAATTAGCATGGTTTGCTGTTTTGATTTGGTTAGCTCGCTCAGTTTCTCTACCAAGTCCTCCTGATTATACAAATAAAAACCAGAATGGTTGCCTGAATGCTTTATAAAATTGTCTATCATATAAACTAAAGAAGCATCTGAGCGTTCCAAATAAGAAGGAAGTAAGGCAAGAATATTCCAATTTTCAATTGCTCCGTATTCTAGTTCAAAAAGATGTGTAGAAAGCCGATGGTAGAAAGATAAATCTTGTATGAAATGTTGGCTAGTGGAAGTCGCAGTAGTTCCGCTACTTCTGAAAACCACTTCAGGTTCAATTCCTTCGCACAAAACACGTTGCGTTTTGAAAAACTCTATGGGCAGGAACGGAATTTGGGAAATTTGAGTTACTTGTTTCGGTTGCTTCTTAAGATATTGTAAATACTCTCGGTAAACTGGGTTGCGCCTAGACTGATGATGAAATGCTTCTAAAGCCAATTCTTCAAAAACGAAGTCGGCAAACAGTTTTTCTTGAAATTTTTTATAGAACTTAGCCATTGATTTAGTATTAGACTGCAAGTATAATACTCTCACACTTTCAATTTTGACTAAACGCTTATAATTGACATTATTTCTAAACAAAAAAAATATGAAAAATAGACTTATACTATTTATCTATCTCATTATCGCCTTCATTTCTGGCTGTTATGAATCCCCTGAAGACTTTCCTAACACACCCATCATAGTATTTTCAGACATTACAAATGAATTTGTGGCGGATGGTACTTCAGACGGAAGTAATTTAATTACAGTTTCATTGCAATTTCAAGATGGAGATGGAAATTTGGGATTGAATTCTGAAGACCGAGATGAAGGAACACCATTTGCCCCAACTATAGTTGTAGAAGGCGATAGCATCGCCAATGAATTTAATAACAATTACTTCATTACCGTATTCAAGATAGAAAATGGAGATAGAGACTCCGTAAGCTTTCCACAAGGCACAACATATAATGGTGCATTCCGGAGGCTTCCGACAGATGGGAATAACTCTGCCATTGAAGGTACATTAAATTACAAGTTTGACCTATTGCTAGGGATTGGAGTTCAAGTTGACGACTCTATTGATTTTGATATTAGAATTGCCGACCGCTCTTTCAACTACAGCAACACGGTTTCTACTTCCAATAAAGTAATTGTATTGAAAGGCAATTGAGTTTTTTATTATATTCGCACACACAAGACGATGGAATTAGGCTTCTATCGTCTTTTGCATTTGAATCCAACCAGAAAAAATAGCATAAAATGAAAAATTTAATAGCCGAATTAGAATGGCGGGGAATGATTCACCAAACTACTCCCGAAATAGAAGCGCAATTGCAAAAAGAAATGACTGTTGGGTATATTGGCTATGACCCAACTGCCGAGTCTTTACATATTGGAAATTTAGCGACCATTATGCTACTGAAACATCTTCAAATGTCTGGGCATAAGCCTATTGCCTTAGTGGGTGGGGCAACTGGTATGGTTGGAGACCCTTCTGGCAAGTCGGAAGAGCGAAACTTGCTCGATGAAGAAACCTTGGCAAAAAACCAGGCAGGAATTAAAAAGCAATTGGAGAAATTTTTGGATTTTGATTGTGGAGAAAATGCTGCGGAAATCCTCAACAACTACGATTGGTTTAAGGAATTCAACTTTTTAGATTTCCTTCGTGATGTGGGCAAGCACATTACAGTCAATTACATGATGGCAAAAGACTCTGTAAAAAAGCGTTTGGAAACAGGACTTTCTTTCACAGAATTCTCCTACCAAATGTTGCAGGGCTACGATTTTTTCCACCTCAACAAAAACCACCAAGTAAAACTACAAATGGGCGGTTCTGACCAGTGGGGAAACATCACGACTGGCACAGAATTGATTCGTAAAATGGGCGGTGGAGATGCCTTTGCACTAACTTGCCCTTTGGTAACCAAATCTGATGGAACAAAATTCGGAAAGTCTGAGAAAGGAAATATTTGGCTGGATTCGGAAATGACCTCGCCTTATGAGTTCTACCAATTCTGGATTAACTGCTCTGATGAAGATGCTCCAAAATTAATTCGCGTTTTCACACTTTTCAGCCAAGCGGAAATTGAGAAAATGGAGAAGCAACATGCAGAAGCTGATTACCTAAGTATACTTCAAAAAGCTATGGCAGAAGATATTACTGTCAGAGTTCATGGAAGAGAAGCTTATGAAAATGCAGTAGATGCATCTCGGGTTTTATTTGACAAAAAAGCAAGTTTCGAGGATTTAAAAAAAATTGATTTATCGACTTGGCAAGGAATCTCAAAAGAGCTGAAATTGGTCAATATCTCAAAACAAGAATTTAGTGAAATGGAAGACATTGCCACTTTGGTATCGAATGGCACTAATAATGCTATTTATAGTTCTAAAAGTGATGCTACTAGAACGATAAAAGGAGGAGGTTTAAGCATCAATAAACAAAAAGTTACTGATCCAAAAGGAATGATTAATTTTGACTTGATCCATAATCAATATTTACTAATTCAAAAAGGTAAAAAAGATTTTTACTTACTTGAAGTACACGCATAAATCCCCCTAAGCCTAAAACAAAAAAGCTGTAAAAGCATATCAAGCTTTTACAGCTTTTTTGTTAATTCTAAAGTTAAAGATTATTGGATAACCTTGAACTCTGTTCTTCTGTTAAGCGAGTGTTCGCCTTCAGTACAAGTAACGCCATCAGCGCATTTATTTACCAATCTAGATTCTCCGTATCCTTTGGCAATCATTCTGCTTTTAGCAATCCCTTTGCTTATCAAGTAGGCCACTACAGATTGTGCTACTTCCTCTTGAATCTGTATGAGAAGAAAGTTCTACTCTTACATTTGGTTGGTCTGTCAAGAATTTATATAATTTCTCATCAATGATTTGCTTAGAGTTCCCTGTAAGTTGAGCACTTCCAACTTTGTAGAAAACAGGAAGAACTTCTCCCATTGGCTAACATCGCAAGGAACTTCTTTCCATACAGTCAATCCGCCTTGTTTTACCAAAACCTGCTTTTTAACTTCAGTATATACAGCAGGAACCTCTTCTTCAACAGTTGTTTCGTCTTTCACAAGAACTTGCTTCTTAATTACCATTGTCTCTTCAGGAATAATTTCTTCTACTGTCTTTGCAGGCTCAACTAACACTTGCTTCTTAACTACTTTGAACTTAGCTTTAATTGGCATTTTTTCAGTAGATTCAGGCTTAGGAACGGGGAATAAATAAATGCGTGTTTTGTTGCAGTTTATTTTTGAGGCTAGTTTAGGCAAAAAAGTTTGGCATAGCACCGCTACGGCACACTTTTTTAACGAAGAATAGCCCAAAAAGAAACAAGAGAAAGTAGCATCTTATTTAATTTCCGTTCCTTAGACAACTTTTCTACAGGAACGTAATCAACTTGAGCTGGGTATTTTCTGTAGTGCATGATTCTACAATCATCAGGATTTACACCTTCACAATTTGGGTCTCTCTCTCCCATAATCCATTTGCCAATTGTTGGCTTCACTTCTACCTGCTCTAGTTCTGAACCAAATTTCGCAGGTTTAATAGCTAATTTATTGTAACCTTCTTCAATCACAACAGTATCGTAAGCCGTTTTCTATTTAGCAGGAACATAAATAAACTTTTTAGAAGCTGGTTTAAGCACAATTTTTTCTTCCGCTGTTTTGTATTGTGCAGGAACAACTTTAAGAGTCTTGTATGCTGGTTTTTTCAAAACCTTCACAGTTTCTTCTTTCCACTCATCCTGAGTAAGACATTTTGCGTAGCATTTACCATCTTCTGGTTTTATAGGAAGTCCATCCTGAGCAAATGACAAGCCAGTTGCGAACATACACGCAACCAGTAAGGCGATTTTGATAATGTTTAGTTTCATTAGAGTTATTTTTTTTAAGTGTAAAAAAAATAACTTGATGCAAATATTAGATATGATTAGGTAAATCCCACAAATAATTCATAATCATTAACAAACCTTTGTATTCATTCATGTTTGGGCAGAAAAAAAATTCAATGAAAGTTTCATTGAATTTTTTTTCTTTTTTTCTCAAAGAAATTTCTTACATCTTGCTTAATTTTGCCTCAATAGAATGCTGTGTGTGTGGTACGGCTTTCAATCTATCTTTAGATATCAACTTACCAGTATCTATACAAATCCCATAAGTACCATTCTTTATCCTTACCAAAGCAGCCTCTAACTGTTGTATATATTTTTGAGTTCTAGCGGCTAACTGATTGAGTTGTTCTTTTTCCAAAACATCTGCACCATCCTCTAAAGTCCTGATTCGGTTGTGGTTTTCATCTCCACCTCCAGCAGATCTTTTGATTGATTTCAATAAGTGGTCAAGCTCATTTCGTGATCTATCAAGCTTTTGGTTCAAAAGCTCATCAAACTCAGCCAACTCTTCCTTAGAGTATCTCAAATTAGGGTTTTTCGCGTCCGACATAGTGTTAAATGGATTAAAAAATTGCAGTAGTATATTTTGTGCTAGAAAACTGAAAATCAATTTATTACATGCTAATTCTTACAATCAATTATTGCATATTCTTATGTAATATTGATTGTGCGAATTTAGACAAATGAAGCCATTTAACAAAAGTAACAACAGAATCTTTATTATTTGAATCAGCAAGCTGTGAGAGACTATAAAAAAAGAAAGAAGCAATAAGGATGCACTTCTACTTGAAAAATGAAAATTCCTACCAAAATAACACAAAGTATAATACACATCTCGCTATTTTTGTAACTAATTAAAGCCAACAACTCTGATCTAAGGTTTTATTTCCAGTAACAAGGTAAAGAGTTTTGGTTGCTAGTTTGCACAAAAGCCGTTCCATATTCATACATTTGCAAACATAGAAGTTGGAATACATAATACGATTAAACAATTGATGGCGTTAAATTGTAGAGATTAAAATTACCGTACAATAGTGATAATCAATAAATTACGGTAATTGTATTTTGCAAAAGCCTTATATTTGTTTTGACCAAAAAATAAATAGTCAGATTTCGTAAAATACACTA
>JBLIFI010000004.1:0-27826 GCA_047633715.1 Flammeovirgaceae bacterium | reverse complement strand
CCATTTACTGGTACTTCAATATCCTTATTCGTCAAAAGAGTTGCAAAAGAAAATTTTTCATTTTCATCAATATCAGATTGATATATTTTTTCAATATCTTCTGCACTTGCAGGTTTTACTTTAGTTGGCGGGATTGTTAAAGAATCGCCACCTCTTTGAAACTTGTCATTTACTAAAGTTCCTAAAGGATTAGCTTCTATAATGTATCGTTTGTTTTTTAGGATTCTTTCATCACCATTTTCATCTGTTACTTTATCTTCTTTGTATTCGATAGAGTAACTTTCTATTATAACTATTAGTTTATGGTTATCATCATCTGAAACCTCTAAGTAAGATCCAACTCTTAATTTCTCTAATTGGCTATCAATTGTAGAGAATTTACTTAAATCATCTACTGAAATTTTGACTCTATTTGGATATACAGCAATTACTTCTGCATTCGGTTCAGTTGCTTCATTTTGGTTAGCCATATTATATGATTTTTAGTAGTTCATTTGAGTTTTGAATCTCAATGTTAGTTTCCTTAATGTTCTGGTTGATTATTATGGGTTTATTTTTAAAGAATTGATAAACTTCTTTCATTGTGTTGAAATTAAAATCAATTACTTGATTCAGTTCAGTTTCACTGCTTATTAGTTTAATTGCAATTCGATTTTCTTTTGATGATTTTGATGTAATTGAAATCAAGTTGAATTTACTATTTAAAAAATCATAACCGTCTTTGAAGATTATTTCGGTTTCTACCAACTGTTCTTTAACATCTATAGTTTTTTGCGAATTAATATTTCGGAAGAAGACAAATGGTGCTTCACCTTTTATATCTCTTGTTAATTGTTTGAAATATTTTTCACTTATCGTTTTTAAAAGCAATACTATCTCAGACTTTTTTTCTGAACCATCAAGTTCAATAATGAAAATTTTTATTGTTTTGTCTACATTATTAGATGTGAAGAAATCCTTTTTCATTTTTTTGAAATAAGAGTCTTCTCCTTTGAAAAATCTAAAACTATTTTTGAAGATTACTTTTCTATCATTTTTGAAAAGTTCTATTAAATCCTTTTTGGTACAAGTTCTATTTGAAATTTGATTAGGTGAATTATCTACAACTAAATTCCGTAAAAAATTTGATGCTCTACTATGAAATATAATAGATTCATCTTCATTATAATTTAGGTTCTGAATTTCACGAATAGTTTGTTCTAATTGTATATCAAATTGAGGAGCAAAATTTAATTTAAAAGATTTTTCAAAATCGGTCTTTTGTTTTTGAGTATAATTGGCTTTAGAAGATCCTAAAATTAAATCAATAGAAGTGGATTCTGTGTAGCCATTAAAATCTTTGAAATAACAATAGAGTATATATTGTTTTGAATTATTTTTTATGTGTTCATCTATTAGTTGAACAACAGGTTTTTTTATTGTAGAAGGAGTAAATTTAGTTGCTTCTTTATACTTTACTTGCATTACAAAATCGGCTGTATCTATATCTTGGCTTTGCTCGATATTTATAGTCTTGTTTACATCTGTTTCTTTAAGAATTTCAAGTATATTTTTGTCAATTTGATATTCAAAACCTTTTATAGCATAGTATCCTCCGTCCATTTGTTATATTATTTTCATATTGCAGGTAACTTGTCGATATACGTAACAGTTACGTGTATATCTCTTATATCCAAATCTAACTCTTTTACGTGATAAATCAAAAAAAGAATGCTTATTTACGTTTTATAGAGTGAAATATTTATTCTAAGAATATATGTTATTAGAATGACAAAAAAAACAACTTCTCTATTCCATAAAATAGATTATATCCTACTGAAATAGCTTTGAGAGTAAATCAGCCACAAACGGCTAATTCTAAAGCAATGTAATTCCCCAAAGCATTCAATTTTGAAAGCCAGTAAACTGCATTGTTGCTCCAATAGAAAATGAAGTTTTGTGAGTGAGGTGGTTTCCGAAGTCTCGCTCAAGGCTTTTAAAATTGGCGGCACACGGCTAGCTGGCTTAACTCTCAGGGTTTGTTGGCGAGTTTTCGGAAAGGCAGGTTTTGGCTCATCAATAGGCAATCTGCACAATCCAACAAAAAAACTTTTGTATTATTCTGCCAAATAAACAAACAATTGCTCAATTCCGTAAATAGTTTATGTTCTGGCGCGATAGCTTTGAGAGGAAATCAGTTACAAACCCTCTAATCCCAAAGCGATGCAATTTTCCCAGTACCAACTCAATTATGTAGCTCATGGCGTTTTCGATTTGTTAGAAAATGAGCAAGAACTTTCACTCAACTTGGCAGATGTCCTCACGATTCTTTCTTACCAAAGAGATTTTTATGAGGAATTGAGCTTTGCCGAAAAAAGAGGTTCAAATCTCCAACTCCTTCAATTCATCAGAATCAATGCCAATTTAGATGGGCAAACCTATTCTAGCGAGCAAATAAAAGAAGTGCTCAGAGCAGAGGAAAGACTTTTGCTGGAGATGGATTTTGAAGACGAATACGATTGAAAAAAATTAAACAGGGAGTTCTAGGGTTTTCTCAGAACTCCCTGTTTTCCCAAGCTTTCCAAAAAACAAAAAGCCTTTCACTCAAAAATGAGCGAAAGGCTTTTCTTTATAAATCCAATCAAAATCACGCAACTACTTCCGACTCCACTTCTTCATAAGCTTCAATTGGCAAACAGCTACAGACTAAGTTTCGGTCTCCATAAGCGCTGTCAATTCTACGAACGGTTGGCCAGAACTTATTGGCTTTCACAAATTCGATTGGGTAAACCGCTTTCTCACGAGAGTAAGGGAATTCCCAAGTTGAATTGATAACCAAATCCGCAGTATGAGGCGAATTTTTCAACACATTGTTTTCCTTGTCCGCTTCGCCATTTTCTACTTCGGTAATTTCTTTCCTGATGGAAATCATTGCCTCACAGAAACGGTCAATCTCTACTTTCGATTCCGACTCGGTTGGCTCAATCATCATAGTGCCAGGAACTGGGAAAGAAACTGTTGGCGCATGGAAACCGTAATCCATCAATCGCTTGGCAATATCTTCTACTTCCACTCCGCAAGAGTCTTTGAAACCTCGGCAATCAATAATCATTTCGTGCGCCACTCTTCCATTTTCTCCCACATATAAAACTGGGAAATGGTCTGCCAATCTGGCTTTGATATAGTTGGCATTCAGAATAGCTTGTTTCGTGGCATTTACCAAACCTTCGCCACCCATCATAGCGATGTAAGCATAGGAAATGGGCAAAATACTTGCGCTTCCGAAAGGAGCAGCGGAGATTGAACCGAATGATTGCTTTCCACCAGTTTGCACGAAAAAGTTGCTTGGTAAATAAGGAGCTAAATCTGCCACAACTCCAATGGGTCCCATACCAGGTCCGCCACCACCGTGAGGAATGCAAAAAGTTTTGTGGAGATTCAAATGGCAAACATCTGCGCCAATATTCGCAGGACTTGTCAATCCAACCTGTGCATTCATATTTGCGCCATCCATATAAACCTTTCCGCCATTGTCGTGAATGACTTGGCAAATCTCTTTAATACTTGCTTCAAAAACTCCGTGTGTAGATGGATAAGTTACCATCAAAGAAGACAAGTTCTCGGTATGTTTCTCTGCCTTCGCTTTCAAATCTTCCATATCAATATTTCCACGGGCATCGCACTTCACAATTACCACTTTCATTCCTGCCATTACCGCACTCGCAGGGTTTGTTCCGTGAGCAGAAGATGGAATAATAGCAATATTTCTGTGGAAATCGCCACGGCTTTCATGATAAGCCCGAATGGTCATCAATCCTGCAAATTCGCCTTGCGCACCAGAATTTGGTTGGAGTGAAACGGCATCGAAACCTGTGATTGCTCGCAACCAAGCTTCTAACTCATCGAACATTTCGTGGTAGCCTTGCGCTTGCTCAGTAGGCGCAAACGGATGAATTCCCCCAAGCTCTCTCCAAGTGACTGGAATCATCTCGGCAGTCGCATTCAATTTCATGGTACAACTACCTAAAGCAATCATTGAATGAACTAAAGATAAATCCTTGTTTTCCAATGATTTAAGGTATCTTAAAATCTCATGTTCTGTATGATACGTATTGAATACAGGATGAGTTAAATAGTCTGATTTTCTCTGCAAGTTTTCAGGTAAATCTAGCTCGATTTTTTCAGCCAAATCTGCAACTGAAAAATCCAATTCAATTCCTTTTGACTTTGCAAAAACGGCTACCAATTCCTCAATATCTTCTAGCGTTTTCACTTCATCAACCGAAATGCCTACTTGTCCATCCAAATAGTAGCGAAGGTTAATTTCCTTGGCACTCGCCAATAGTTGCAATTTGGAAGTCTCCGTAAACTCAACTTTGAGTGTGTCAAAGAAATTTTCGTTTTTGACATTCAAGCCCAATTTCTCCAAAGAAGTTTTCAACAACTTGGTTAAACCATGAATTCGAAGAGCAATTTTTTTCAAGCCTTCTGGCCCATGATAAACTGCGTAAGCGGCAGACATGACAGCAAGCAAAACTTGTGCAGTACAAATGTTTGAAGTTGCTTTTTCTCTTTTAATATGTTGTTCACGAGTTTGCAAAGCCATTCGGTAGGCATTGTTTCCATCTTTGTCTTTGGAAACGCCAATAATTCTACCAGGAATTTGTCTTTTGTAAGCTTCACGAGTGGCGAAAAATCCTGCGTGAGGTCCTCCGTAACCCATTGGTACGCCTAATCTTTGTGCAGAACCAATTACCACATCTGCACCCATTTTTCCTGGCGCTTTGAGTAAAGTCAATGCCAGCAAATCGGTTGCCACAGCAACTAAAACCTCATTTTCGTGAGCAGAAGCAATGAAATCTGTATAATCTTGCACGCCTCCATCTGTATCAGGATATTGGATTAAAACTCCAAATAAGCTAGAGTTCGTTACGTCCAAATCGGCAAAAGAACCAATCAATAACTCTATGCCAACTGGTGTGGCACGTGTTTGGAGTAAGTCGATTGTCTGTGGATGAGTTGTGTCGGAAACAAAGAATTGATTCGCTCCTTTTTTGACTTTTTTCTTGTTCACTTCGGCAATCAAAGCCATTGATTCGGCTGCCGCAGTAGCTTCATCCAACAAAGAAGCATTTGCCAACTCCATTCCCGTCATATCGCAAATCAAGGTTTGGAAATTGAGCAACATTTCCAATCTGCCTTGGGCAATTTCTGCTTGGTAAGGCGTGTAAGCTGTGTACCAACCTGGGTTTTCGAGAATATTTCTCAAAATCACATTCGGCACAAAGCAATCGTGGTAGCCTGTTCCAATATAAGATTTGAATACTTGATTCTTATCTGCCAATTTCCTGAAACTCGCTAAAAATTCATGTTCTCCTTGCGCTTTTGGCAAATCCATGAGTTTCTCTAACCGAATAGTGTCAGGAATTGTCTCGCTAATCAATTTATCGAGCGAACTGCAACCTATTTCTTTGAGCATTTGGTCAATTTCTTCCTGCTGGAGTCCGTTGTGCCTATTTTCAAATTTCTCGTGATGTTGGATGTTGATTTTCATTGGTTATTGGTATGCTTGTTTGACGATAAGTATTTAGTAGCGAGTATAAAGTATCAAGACGATCTCTAATTTTAGCATTGCTATTATATGCAACTGATGAAATCTCGGAGATTTATAAATGCAAAAAGATATAAAATGAACTGAACTGAACCCTTGAATTTTGGCGCAAATATACTGGTTGGATTTCACAAATTCGAAGTTCTGAGTAAAGCTTTGAACTGTTAATTTCCTAAATTTTCTTGATAAGAAATTGTAATGATTAAATGTTTGATTTTGAGACACCAAAACCTGTATCATAATGAGGAAATATACTCCTTATTAGGTAAGTAGAATAAATATTGCAATGCGGACATTTACTTCTATATTGCTACTGAATTGTTAAATTTCTTCTTAGGAACGGAAATTAAATAAGATGCTACTTTCTCTTGTTTCTTTTTGGGCTATTCTTCGTTAAAAAAGTTTGCCGTAGCGGTGCTATGCCAAACTTTTTTGCCTAAACTAGCCTCAAAAATAAACTGCGACAAAACACGCATTTATTTATTCCCCGTTCCTTAGCAAAGACTCGTATTTATTCTATCCAAATTAAATTTCAATGCAAAAACTGGCAATTCTCTGCGTAGATGACGAAGAGGTTATTCTCGAAAGCCTAGAAGCGGAGCTATCGCTTGCTTTTCAAGATAAGTATGAATTGGAGTTCTGTTCTAATCCGATAGATGCGCTGGAATTAGCCGAGGAGTTGGAGCTTGCCGTAGTAATTTCCGACTACATCATGCCTCAAATGACTGGAGATGAGTTGTTGATTAAGTTGAATAAGCAAAATCCGAAAGCCAAAAAACTAATGCTTACTGGGCAAAGCAGAATGGATGGAGTTTCTAGGGCAATCAACCACGCTAATCTTTACCGCTATTTAGAAAAACCTTGGGATGGCCGAGATTTGATAATGACCATTCGGCAGGCAGTTCAAAGCTACAGAGATGAGCAACAACTGAAAATCCAGAATGAACAACTTTTGGGAATGAATGAAAAGTTGGAAAGTCAAGTTTTAGAGCGAACTCAAGATTTGGAAAATGCGCTGAGGAAACTATAAACTTCGGAAGTCCAGTTGGTGCAGTCTGAAAAAATGAACGCATTAGGAACGCTCACAAACCACGTTGCCGAAGACGTGGAAGAACCGCTAAATCTGATTAGTAATGGAACTCAGATTATGAGGGAATTAGGAGCTGATATTATGACGATTTGGAATAGCTATGAAGGGCTCCGAAAAGCAAAAACACCCCAAGAAGTTGAAATGGCAAAGCATTTCCTGATTGATATTGAAACTTCGTTGAACTCTACGGAAGTAAAGGATGACTTCATACAAACACTAAAAGACATGGAAGATGGCTCTTCGGCTGTTTTGAAAACGGTAAAAAGCCTTTTGAGTCTTTCGAGGGCACATCAAGATGAGTTCAATTTGGTAGATGTGGATGAAGGATTAGATGCCGTAGCAGATATTCTGAAAAATGATACCAAACACAGAATAGAGGTGGTAAAAAACTACGACCCTCATGTTTCTGAAGTTCGATGTATTTTCGTACAAGTGAATCAGGTTTTCCTTAATTTGATGTAGAATGCAATTTCTGCAATTGATGGGAAAGGCAAATTCACTATCACTACACAGAATCAGTCAGACTCCACAATTATCAAAATGGAGGATTCGGGAAGAGGAATGAACACAGAAACACTCTCCCAAATATTTGAACCTTTTTACACCACCAAAGGCGAGAAACATACAGGTTTAGGGCTTTCTATCAGTCGTACTATCATAGAGAAACATGGTGGCTACATCAATGCAGAAAGCACGGAAGGGGCAGGAACTTGCTTTACCATTTCCATTCCGAAAGAAAATATAGGCTGGGAAGAGCCAGATTCGGTGGGACATTAATAGGGAAGCAACTTGAGCAGAGCTATATTTGCTCGAACTGCAAAAGGCTATATTATAGTTTATGCAGAGAATGCTTTTAATGTGCCTGTCAGTGTCCTCAGGCCTGACAGATTTTAGCATCATCATAATTTTATTTTCCTAATTTCTATGATGAAACAAGTTAATGCCAATGTTGTCAACAAAGGCAAAAGTGGACACTTGCGCCATGATTCTTTTCTGATTTAGCATTAACTTGTCTGCAAATATCCAAAAGAAAGAATATCAGATGAACTTACGCCTATTTTTCAATCCATTTACCGAAGAGGAACTCGAACGATTTGCCGACAAGCAGGCTCTTTTTGAGGAAATTGATTATCATCATGACAGTTTGCCCAATTGGCAAGAAGCAGAAATTGCCATTTTCTCTGTGGATTTAGCGATTGATTCTGAATCGCAAGAAACAAATCATCATGCTGCGAGGGAGGAATTGGCAAAACTCAAAGCCTTTTCTCGCTACTGCAAAATCATTGATTTAGGCATGTTGAGATTGGGAGAAACCGTACTCGACACGCAAATGAGAGTGGCAGAAGTTTGCGAATTGCTAATTTCCCAAAATACGCTTCCTGTCATTCTCTCCAACAACCACGCAATAGAATTTGGGCAGTTTTTGGCATATCGAGATTTGGAAAAACTGATTTCCATTGCCAGCATTGATGCCAAAATTGATTTGCTAGATGAAACACATGCAGCTTCCGAGTACCATTTGCACCAAATTTTCTCGCATCATCCGAATTTCCTGTTCGATTATGCTCATTTGGGCTATCAACGCTATTTGAATCAGCCTACTATTTTGGAAACACTCCAAATGCTCAACTTTGAAGCAAGAAGTGTAGGGGAAATGAGGCAAAACTTCTCAGATATTGAACCCATCGTAAGAATGGCAGATATGGTCAGCTTCGATTTATCGGCTGTGAAAAGAGGCGATATTTCTGCCCAAAATTCAGCCTCTCCATTTGGTTTGACGGGCGAGGAAGCTTGCCAAGTTTGTTGGTATGCAGGCATGAATGAAAAGTTGACTTCTTTCGGAATCTATGAATATGCTGGGGAATTAGATAAGGAAAACCAGTCAGCTTCGGTAGTTGCCATCATGCTTTGGTATTTCATAGAAGGATTTTGTCACAGAAAAGAGGAGTACAGTTTCAAAAGCAATTTCCACATTCGCTACCTTGTGCCTCTGAAGGAATCGGAAACCACTCTGGTTTTCTACAAAAGCAAAACCACCGACAAATGGTGGCTCGAAGTGGGCGACTCCAAATCAGAGCAAGGGAAATTTGGCAGAAAAATCATTGTGCCATGTAGTTATTCCGATTATGAAACTGCTAATAAAGGGGAGATTCCCGAACGCTGGCTGAAAGCACAAGATAAGATTGGGTAAGGAGTTTGGCAGTTAGAAGTGTGTATTTAAATTAAAAAAAAACAGGCGAAATTATGCGTGTTTTTGCAGAGTTTTTCTCACATAACTAAAAAAAATAAGCTCCACACGTAAGGTTAGGCATCAATTTGCCAAACTACTTTGATGAAGCTTAATCACTAGTAAGTTGAGGTGGTAATATCTGTTCTCAATGTTATTGAGCTATTATTGTAGTTCTCCCAATCTCACAACGCCTACTTTCTATTGCTTATGAAATTTATCAATCGCATAAAAATTCCACTATTTTTTATTCTCATATTTTGGGTAATAGAACTTCTGGAAGTTTTTGTACAAAAAGATTTCCACGAACTGGGCGTTTATCCAAGAAGCATCTACGGTTTGGCCGGAATTTTCTTCATGCCATTTCTGCACGGAGGAATTCCCCATTTGTTTTCCAACACGCCCTCTTTCCTGCTTTTGTGTGGAAGCTTATTCTATTTCTACCCAAAAATTGCCAAGCCCGTGCTTTTCCAAAGCTATTTACTCACAGGAATTGGCATTTGGCTCTTTGCTCGTGGTGGAGAGTTCAACGGCTTAGTCTATGTCAAAATTTACCATATCGGAGCAAGTGGGTTGATTTATGCCTTTGCAGGCTTTCTGTTTTTCAACGGAGCATTCAGAAAAGACTCTAAGTCTTTAGGAATTTCACTTTCCGTAGCTGTGCTGTATTTCGGAATGTGGCAAGGGCTAATTCCCAATCAGCCAGGTATTTCTTGGGAGTCACATCTGATTGGCGCAATTGTCGGTAGCTTTTTAGCCTACCGATTCAAATCTGTAAGCGTAACAGAAAAAGCCAATTTAGCTAGTTTGGAGACAGATGAACCCATTATTTCAGAAGGAGTCCAGCCTTTGGAGAATGAATATTTTAAGTATGAATACAAGGATAATTCGGGAACTGAGTAGGGAAGGGGCTAAAGGCAATTGATTGCAATTTCTGCTTCCAACTCCTTTTTTTTCATTTTCCATTTGGTTGGATTTTAAACCTAATAGGTCATTTACACATCGCCATACTTTTCACTTCCCCAAAAGCCTTTCTAATTCGCCTCACCAATTTTAAAAACCTTAAACAGGAGTTGGGGGCGACTCGTAAAATCGGCTTGACTTTTCTTTGAAATAGTGGTTGTTTGACAATTTTTGTGATTGGTGTGTTCCATGAAATACGAAATAAGGGATAATCATCAAAAACAGCTCAGATTAGACAACTAATCTGAGCTGTTTTTGACCTCCACAAAATTTGTCAGAGAACCGAAATAGTTGAAGTGTTAAGTTTCCTAAGATTGTTGATGACATTTAAGACCTACGTCCTTACCACCAATTTTCGCATCAACAAATTACGTATCATAATATTTCCCTCTGCCAGAATGGCAAAATTTTAAACTTTAAAAAAACTTATAAGACAAGGTTGGCAGATATATCCATATTTGCATCCTATTTTGTAAATTCGCACAATAATTATGGAGTAAGCTGTGGAAATATAAAAATCACAGTATTTAGAAAAGAAAAGATATTCTGTTTGGATTGAATTTTATCATTCCAAATCATAAAACTAGTCTAGTTTAAATAATTATATATTTTGAACTCTTAATAGTCTCACTAAAAAAGTGAGGTACAAAAATAGTAAACAGCACAACGTGCTTAGAAAAAGAAATTCGTACATAAATATATTTAAGTAATGTTAGATTTTATCACAAAAGGAATAACCAAGGTTTTCGGCACAAAGTCGGGGCGAGATTTGAAGGAAATGATGCCCTTGGTAAATGAGATAAACGAGAGTTATGCCACTTTACGCAATTTAACTGACGATGAACTAAGAGCTCAAACTACTGAACTCCAAGAGTTTATAAATAATTATTTGCAAGAGATTGATAACAATATTGCCGAACTCCACAGTCAAGTTGGAGAGGATAATAATTTGGATATTGATGCGAAAGAAGATGTTTTCGACCAAATTGACGAGTTAGAGAAACAAAGAAACGAGCAGTTGGAAGAAGTATTGATGGAAGTTTTACCTCGTGCATTTGCCGTTGTAAAAGAAACTGCCAGAAGACTAAAAGAGAATGGGCAGTTGGTTGTGCAAAAACAATATATGGATGAAGAGTACGCACAGCGACATCCACAAGGTGCAGTAACTTTTGAGGGAGATAAAGCAATTTGGAGTAAAAAATGGCTTGCTGCAGGAACGGAAGTGGTTTGGGATATGCTTCACTACGATGTGCAGCTGATTGGCGGAATTGTTCTACACAAAGGTAGAATTGCCGAAATGGCAACAGGAGAAGGGAAAACCTTGGTGGCAACACTTCCTGCTTACTTGAATGCTTTGGCTAAAAGGGGCGTACATATTGTAACTGTCAATGACTACTTGGCAAAGCGAGATTCAGAATGGATGGCTCCGTTGATGGAGTTCCACGGTTTGCGAGTAGATTGCATTGATAAATATCAACCGCACTCCGAAGGAAGAGTGAAAGCTTATCAATCTGCCATTACTTATGGTACAAATAATGAATTTGGCTTCGATTATTTGCGAGACAACATGGCTCGTAATAAAGATGAGAAAGTTCAAATTCAATATCATTACGCCATGATTGATGAAGTGGATTCCGTATTGATTGACGATGCAAGAACTCCGCTTATCATTTCGGGACCAATCGAGAAAACAGACGATGAAGCCTACTACGAAAACCTCAATCCAACCGTACAACGCTTGGTAACAGAGCAAAAAAGGTTGGTTGGAGAATTATTGAATGAGGCGAAGAAGAAAATTTCGGCTGGAGATACAGACGAAGGCGGTTTGGCATTATTCCGAGCTTACCGTGGTTTGCCAAAAAACAAACCGCTTATCAAGTTTCGCTCCGAGACTGGAAACCAAATCATTCTCCAGAAAACGGAAAATATTTATTTGGAGGAGAATCAAAAGCGTATGCCAGAAGCAGACGAACCTTTGCTCTTTACCATTGATGAACAAAATAATCAGGTTGAGTTGACCGAAAGGGGAATTGCCAAACTGACAGATACTTTAAAATTCAAGAATAAAGAAGGAGAAGATGTTTCAGATGAAAATTTCTTCGTGTTGCCAGATATTGCCATCGAACTAGATGCAATTGACAAAGATGAAACGCTTGAAGAGCACGATAAATTAGAAAAGAAAGATGTGATTTTGAAAGATTATAGCTCAAAATCACAGCGAATCCATGCAGTAAGTCAGCTTTTGAAAGCCTATGCGCTTTTCGAGAAAGACGTGGATTACATCATTCGTGATTCTAAAGTGATGATTGTAGATGAGCAAACGGCTCGTGTGATGGAAGGAAGACGTTTTTCAGATGGTTTGCACCAAGCCTTGGAAGCAAAAGAGCATGTCAAAATTGAAGATGCCACGCAAACTTATGCCACGGTAACTTTACAGAATTACTTCCGAATGTACCATAAACTAGCTGGTATGACAGGAACTGCAGAGACTGAAGCAGGAGAATTTTGGGAAATCTACAAGTTGGATGTAACAGTAATTCCAACCAACCGCCCAATCGCAAGAAATGATATGCAGGACAAGGTTTATAAAACTGTCCGTGAAAAATATAATGCAGTTGCTGATGAAGTACAAAATTTAGTCAGTCAAAATAGACCTGTTTTGGTAGGAACAACCTCTGTAGAAAATTCAGAGATTTTGAGCAGAATGCTCAAAATGAAAGGAATTGAACACCAAGTACTGAATGCAAAACAACACGCCAAAGAAGCCGATGTTGTCGCTCTTGCAGGTTTTGCAGGAACGGTTACTGTAGCAACTAATATGGCAGGTCGTGGTACAGATATTAAGCTTTCAAAAGAATCAAAGGATGCTGGCGGGTTGGCAATTATCAGTACAGAAAGACATGAATCCAGACGGGTAGATAGGCAATTACGTGGTCGTGCTGGTCGTCAGGGAGACCCAGGTAGCTCGCAGTTCTTTGTGAGCTTAGAGGATAACTTGATGCGTATGTTTGGTTCAGACAGAATTGCCAAATATATGGACAAAGCAGGTTTGGATGAAGGAGAAGTAATTCAGCACTCACTCATTACAAAATCTATAGAAAGAGCGCAGAAAAAAGTAGAGGAAAATAACTTTGCCATTCGTAAGCGTCTGTTAGAATATGACGATGTGATGAATGCACAACGTGAGGTGATTTATAAGCGTAGAGACAATGCGTTGGATGGAGAGCGTTTAGAGCTGGATTTGATGAATAACTTCTATGGAGTTTGCCAAGACATTATAGAAAATACTTATGGGGATTTTGAAGGTTTCAAATTAAGCCTATTCCAGACTTTCGGGATGGATTCTCCGTTTGAAGAAGCAATTTTCTCCAAAGAAAAACCAGAGAAATTGGCTAATACACTTTACGACAAAGTGTACGAGAATTACGAGACTAAAAATGACAATTTGCTCACTAATGTGGTAAATCCCGTTGTGAAGCAAGTTTACGAACAGAATAAAGCACAGGCAGACAATGTGAATATCCCAGTCCCTTTTTCCGATGGCTCAAAACAGTTGACAATTGGAGTCAACTTAGCAAAAGCACATGATTCTGAAGGTAAGTTTGCCATCAAGAAGATGGAACAGGCAATTTCTCTTGCCATTATTGACCAAAACTGGAAAGAACATTTGCGAGATATGGACGATTTGAAGCAACAGGTTCAAAATGCATCTTTCGAGCAAAAAGACCCATTGTTGATTTATAAACATGAGGCATTTGAACTTTTCAAAGTGTTTTTTAAAGATGTAAATGGAGAAGTCGTTTCTTTCTTGGGTAAAGCTGGAGTGGTAGTTGAAAATCCTTCAGAAGTAAAAGCAACTCGTCAGCAGCAACAAAGAAAGACACAGAAATACAATGAGCAGAAAAGTGAATCACGCTCATTGCTTTCTGGAGGTGATGCGCAAAAACAAGCAGGAGAGGCCGCTTCACAGGCAGAAGTGGAAATTACCAAGCCAATCCGTTCACAAAAAGTGCACGGAAGAAATGATAAAGTAACTGTTCGCTATCCTGATGGAACGACTAAAAAAGGTGTGAAATATAAAAGTGTAGCTCAGGATATTGAGCAGAACAGGTGTGTACTTGTTGACTAATATTGAATAATCTGAAAATCGGGGTAAGATATTTTACCTCGATTTTTTTTTGGCTATTTTAATTGATTATGATTGCACTATTTCGAAGCAAATTATTCATGAGTGCCATATTTCTGTTACTCGCTATAATAGTAACGGAAATATGCCTAAGTACCTTCCTAGGATTGGGAAATCCACCCTTATATGTACACGGCAATAGTTATGGTCATATTTATGCACCAAACCAAGACTTGATTCGGTTTAATGCCAGAACACTTACCAATTCCTACTCCATGAGGAGCGAAGAATTATCAAAAGAAGATGATGTTAGGATTATTAAAATTGGTGATTCGATTGTGAATGGGGGAGCTTTAATAGACCATGAAGAACTTTCTTCCACACTTATGGAAAAAAAATTACAGCAAATTTATAGCTCTCGTATTAGGGTTTTAAATATTAGTGCAGGTGGTTGGAGTCCTCAGAACCAATATGCTTACCTACAAAAGCATGGTATTTTCAACTCCAAAATCATATTGGTAGAATGGAATGGGGAAGATTTGTTCTCGAAAGAGATATTTGAAAATAAAATAGAGCAAATCAGCCCGAATATGCCAAATGAAAAGCCTACTTTTGCTATTTCAGAATTACTTTTCAGATATGTTTTTCCAGAAATCCAAGGAAAGGCTTATGATGGGAAAGCGAGTTTTACAAAAAACACAAGTAAGTTATCTCGAAATGATAATGGTATATTGAATATAATAGATTTATCAAGAGAAAAAAAGATTGTTTTAATCGTATATATCCACCCGAATAAGAAAGAACTGGATGCCAAACGGATGGATGCCAGAGGGCAGGATTTGATTAAATTGCTACGTTCCGAAAATGTAATTACCTACAACGGCTTGGAAATAATGAAACCATCCTATTACAGAGATGAAATCCATATCAACAAGGATGGCCATCAGGCATTATCTGATTTTTTTACCCCAATATTGTGTTCCAAGTTAGATGAATTGGACATGATGGAGAACTGACTGATGAATTGGGCGCATCTCATTTTGTCGCAATAAATTAAAATGTACTTTTTAAATGAAATAATGGAGTATTATGAATGCTAGACATCTAATAAAACCAACGTCTGGGGTCCGACCCTCGGCAGGGTTTTCAACCTCTGCCAGCGTATATTTTTTAGTGTGCGACATTTTGAGATGCGCCCGATGAATTGCATTATAGTATTTTTGAATTAATTTAAATATACTTACGTTTTTTAGATTACTCCAATATATAAACATAGCTTTATACTATAAAAAAGACTCTGCATTAATTATAATAAATATATACTTCCTTGAAACAAATCATTTATTGAATAATTGATTTGTTTATAACCAGTTTTTGCTTTTTTTTGTATCTTAATCAAAATATTGATTTAAAGTTTAATTCTAATACCTAACCCAATCGAAATTATGCACAAACAACTTCTACTTTTATTCATAGTTGTAAGTTCTCTGTACTCGTGCAATGGCGGAAAACAAGTTCCAGACGAAGGTAATCTTGACAAAAAAGTTTTTCGCTTTAACCAAACTGAAGAACTAACTTCTACCGATCCCGCTTTTACCAATAACCAGTCCAATATCTGGATAGCATCACAGCTATATAATGGGCTTTTTGAGTTTACAGAAGATTTGCATGAACATCCTGCTCTTGCCGAAACTTGGAATATTTCCGAGGATGGTTTGGTATATACTATCAATATCAAGAAAGGGGTAACATTCCATGACAATGAGGCATTTCCAAATGGCAAAGGAAGGGAAGTTACTGCCGAAGACTTTGTTTACAGTTTTAAAAGAATTGTTGACCCAGCTGTAGCGAGCCGTGGAGCTTGGGTCTTTAATGATAAAGTGCTCAGAAACTCTGATGAGAGTATCTCTGATACATGCTTTGTTGCAGTAGATTCTCATACTTTAAAGATTTACCTAGACGAACCATTTCCTCCATTTCTTATGATTTTGGCAATGCCTTATACTTATGTGGTAGCTAAGGAAGTTGTAGAGAAGTATGGCAGAGATTTTAGAAGCCACCCAGTAGGAACAGGACCTTTTACATTAAAGCAATGGGATGCAGGAAACTCATTAATTATGGAGAAAAATCCTAATTATTGGAGAAAAGATAAGTCTCAAGGAGAGCTTCCAAAGCTTGACATGGTTCATGTATCTTTCATACCAGACAAAACGCAAGAGTTTAGAGCGTTTCAAAAAGGAAAGCTAGATATTATAGCAGGTGTTGATGCGAATACTATAGAGAAAATACTCAAAAAAGATGGTACGATTAGAGAAGAAATCCAGCAAAACTTCAAATTGCAGAAAATTCCTTATTTGAGTACTGAATATGTAGGTTTTATGCTTGATGAGAAAAAGTATGAAACAGCTAATCATCCTCTTTTAGATTTGAGAGTTAGAAAAGCATTGAGTTATGCCGTAAACAGAGACGAATTAGTCTCCTTCTTGAGGAATAATCTAGGAACTCCTGCTACTAATGGTTTTGTCCCTTCAGCACTTCCTTCTTATGAGGAAGGAAAGGTAAAAGGTTATCAGTACGATCCTAAGAAAGCAAATGAACTCTTAAAAGAAGCAGGTTATGCAGATGGTAAAGGGTTTCCAAAATTGAAGTTCAATACTACAAATGACTACAAAGAAATGGCAGAATACCTGCAAAAACAATGGTCTTCTGTATTGGGAATTGAGATTGAAATTGAGATGAACCCATTTGCCGCTCACCAAGAAATGGTAGATAATGGAAAGGTAAAGCTTTTTAGAGGAGCTTGGTTAGGAGATTACCCTGATGAGGAAAATTTCTTGTCTTGTTTTTATGGCGGAAATATGGCTCCTGCTGGTCCTAATAAGTCAAGATATAACAATCCTGATTTTGATAAAAAGTATGAAATGGTTCACCAAGAGAAGGATGGTTGGAAAAGGCATGAAATTTATCATAGCTTAGATCAACTAATTATGGATGATTGTGCAGTTATTCCTTTATACTATGATCAAGTTCTGAGACTTACTCAGAAGAAAGTTATTAATATGAAAACTAGTGCTATGAATGACTTGCATTTGGAATACGTAGATTTTGCTAAAGAAGAAGTTACAGCAGAGAAGTAATAATTATACTTTCTGAAGTAGGTGGGGCATATTCAAGTAAAACTTGAATATGCCTTTTTTTTTATGCCTAAGAAAAAATAGAAAAAATCAGAAAAAAACACAAAATCCTATCGTAGTAATACGGTAGAATTTTATGCCTTCTTTACATTGCTAAATCATACATGCTGTATCTGTGAGTAATCTATCTGCAAATAAATGTAATTTAAATCTCAAAAGCAGTCTTTTTTTTTCTTTGAAAAGTACAAATTTTTGCTACTAAAGGAGATTGGGTGATTTCTTTATAACTATTTGTATCTCTTAATTTTTATTATAAATTCGTGGATTGGATTCAAAGAGTTGAGTTGATTGAGCCTGTTTAGTGCTCTTGAAAATTAAAACTTACATGATTTCAATCAAATGTTTTCGTTCATTTAAACTAACTATTATGAAAAAACTGATTACTTCAGTAAAGAAAAGTTCTAAGGCACTTATCTTAGGATCTCTCATGCTTGGCGCAACAGCTTCTTTTGCCCAAGACAAAAAGGCTCTTGTAGATGGCAGAAAGTCAAATGCAGAAATTATGAATTTTAGAGGAAGCAATGCTTATCAAGGCGTTGTGAGAATAAAATTCCAAAATACAAAATCAGTAGAGCGTAGGCTAGAAAGCTTAATGGCTCATAATCCAACTGGCAGAGTTTCAACATCTACAAACAGTACACTTAGAGTGGCTGATTTCCCAGAGTTGACCTCCAAAAATCAGCAGTTCGGAGCAACCAGTATGAAAAGGGTTTTCCGTCCAGCTGGAAAGTTTGAAGCCAAACACCAAGCAGGAGGCTTACACCTTTGGTATGAAATCAAAGTAGAAAAAGCGGCAGATTTAGATAAAGTATTGCAAGCATATAGTGAAGTAGCTGACATTTCCGTAGCAGAACCTCGCTACGAAATGAGCTTGAATGTTTTGAATAGTGCACCAAATGATCCGCAATATTCTACACAAGCAAACCATTACGATTTAATTAATACATTAGATGCTTGGGGCTTAGAAACAGGCTCTAGCGATGTAGTTGTTGCAATCGAAGATCAAGGAGTTGATTACACTCACCCAGATTTGGTAGGTCATATGTGGACAAACTCAGGTGAAGTTGCAGGAAATGGAATAGATGATGATAACAATGGCTATGTAGATGATTACTATGGCTATAACTTTGGCGATAATAGTGGGTCAATTGCTATTGACTACCACGGTACTCACGTTGGAGGAACGGTTTCTGCCGAAACTAACAACGGAGTAGGTGTTGCAGGTGTTGCAGGTGGTTCTGGAAGCAACGATGGAGTTAGATTGATGACTTTGTCAGTTTTCGGAAACAGTTCAAATGGCGGTTTTGATGAGGCATTTATTTATGCAGCAGACAACGGAGCAATTATTTCACAAAATAGCTGGGGTGGTGGAGCACAATCTACTGCCCTAGAAAATGCAATTGACTATTTCATTGCCAACGCAGGCGGAGCAGGAAAGCCTTTGAATGGTGGATTGGTTGTTTTTGCAGCAGGAAATAGCAATAGCCAAACTACAGGAGCTTATCCTGGGAACTATTCTCCAGTTGTTGCAGTAGCATCAACTACGTATAATGCGAGTCGTTCTAGTTTCTCAAACTACGGAACTTGGGTAGATATTGCTGCACCAGGGTCAGATATTTTGAGTACTTATCCTGTGTCTCAAGGAAGTTACAACACTATTTCAGGTACTTCAATGGCTTGTCCTCATGTATCTGGTGTAGCTGCTTTGGTTGCTTCCAAAAACTGGAGAGAAGGAAATCCTTTAACGGCTGCTCAATTGAGAAATGCGTTGGAAAGTACTGCAAATTTCAACTTGCTTTATGATGCAAACACGAGTACTTACGATGGAAAATTAGGTGCTGGTATGCTTGACGCTTATGCTGCCTTGGGTGGTACAGGTGGAGGCGGAGGTGGAAACCCAACTGCTTGTACTTCTACAATTTCTTCTTTTCCTTATGCGGAAGGTTTTGAGTCAGGAAATGGCGCATGGTCTCAAGCAAGTGGAGATGATTTGGATTGGACAAGACAAACTGCTGGAACTCCTTCTGGAAGTACAGGTCCCACAGCAGCAAGTGCAGGTTCTTACTATATGTACGTAGAGGCTTCAAGCCCTAATTATCCAAGTAAAACTACTTATTTCAATTCTCCTTGTTTTGATTTGAGCGGTGCAAGTGCTGCTACTTTCACTTTTGATTATAACATGAATGGAGCTGCAATGGGTTCTTTGACTTTGCAAGCAAGCACAGATGGCGCAACTTGGTCAGACGCATGGACAATTTCGGGAGATCAAGGAACAGCTTGGAAATCGGCTTCTGTAAACTTGGCAAGTTATGCTGGTGCAGAAGTAAGATTGAGATTAAAAGGAACAACAGGTTCCAATTATACGTCTGATATTTGTGTAGATAAAATCGAATTATCGACTGGTTCTACTACTCCAACTTGTAATGTTCCTACTGGATTGGCTTCATCAGCAATTGCTGAAACTTCATTCACAGTTTCTTGGGGAGCAATTTCAGGTGCCGCTTCTTACGATGTAGAAGTAAATGGTTCTATTGTTTCTGATGACATTACTGCTACTTCTGTAAACTTAACAGGTGCAGCGGCAAGCACAACTTACTCAGTAAAAGTAAGAACAAATTGCTCAAGCAGTTCTTCTGCTTATTCTAGTGCATTGAGTGTAACTACTTCGACAGGTTCTACTGGTGGTGGATGTTCTGGTGGAATTAGTTCTTTCCCATACTCTGAAAGCTTCGAAAGCGGATTAGGCGCATGGTCGCAAGGAAGCGGAGATGATTTGGATTGGGCAAGAGATTCTGGTGGCACACCTTCAGGCAACACAGGTCCTTCTACAGGTTCAAATGGTTCTTGGTATATGTATGTTGAGGCTTCAAGCCCTAACTATCCAAGCAAAACTACTTACTTGAACTCTCCATGTTTCGATTTGAGTAGTGCAAGTGCTGCTACTTATGGGTTTGATTACCACATGAATGGAGCTAATATGGGAAGCTTGACTTTACAGGCTAGTACTGACAATGGCTCATCTTGGGTAAGTGTTTGGACTGAGTCTGGAAGCAAAGGAACTGAATGGCAGTCTGCTTCTGTGGATTTGGCAACTTACGTTGGCGCAAGTGTTCAGTTAAGGTTTGTTGGAGTTACTGGTGCAGGTTGGTCATCAGATATTGCTGTTGACGATATTTCTCTTACTACTGGCTCTGGCGGTGGCGGAGGAGGTGGCGGTACTTCCGCAGTAACATTGACACTTGTTTTGGATCAATATCCAGCAGAAACTGCTTGGACTTTGAAAGACGGAAGTGGAACAACTGTTGCCTCAGGGGATGGTTACACAACAGCCAATTCAACTGTTACTGAAAACTTCAACTTGCCAGCAGGTTGTTATGATTTCAGTATTACTGATTCTTACGGAGACGGAATTTGCTGTACTTATGGAAATGGTTCATATACTTTGACTAATGCAGGAAGCACTTTGGCAACTGGTGGAGCTTACGGAAGTGGTGAGACTAAGAATGTTTGTGTGGATGGTGTAAGTTCAGTTAACTCTGTTTCTACTATCAACTCATTCAGTAGTGAGCTAGGAAGTTTCGACATCATGGTTTATCCTAACCCAGCTAAATCTGAAATTAGTTTCAGCCTAAGCGGAGCAGAATCTGTAGAGTTCAGTATATTCGATATGACTGGCAGAAAAGTTAAGTTCGGAACGGTAGGAAATCAAGGTTCTGTTTCTTTATACAACCTTTCTAAAGGCGTTTACATTGTGAAAGCACAAAGTGGCGAACAGGTTGTAACTAAGAAAGTAATTAAGGAGTAATTCTTTAATTACACTTATCCTTGGATAAATCTTACGGTTTTGAAAGGGGAAACAAAAAGACACTTCATTATGGGAAACCATAATGAAGTGTCTTTTTTGCTTCAAATAATTATCGAACTCTTCCTTTCTGTAGATTCCTCTTCCTAGAGGAATAAATAACAGAGATTTGTTTGTATTACCCAGTTTCAGAAGAGAGAAGAAGAGCCTGGGAAAAAAAAGTTACAAATAGGTAAACCATTGAAAATCAATCCTTATTCCCAATCTCCAAATATCGTTTAGTCATTCCCACAAACAAGTAAATTAGTGGAGTATCCAAAATGGCAAGAATGAGTTTGTAAACATAAACAGTTGCCATTACTTCAATTCCTTGCCAAAACTCCCAGCCGAAACCCCAGTAGAAGACAATTGAGCCAACTATCAATGTGTCCACCAATTGGGAAATCCAAGTAGAGCCATTGTTCCGAATCCACATATATTTCCCTTTTGTGAGTTTTCGGAAGAAATGATAAAGGCGAACATCAATACTCTGGGCAACTAAATAAGCGAGCATGGAACCGAAAAGCAATTTCCCATTTATGCTGAAAACCGACTCAAAAGCCGTTTGATATTCTGCTGGACTTTGGTAATTGTAAGGATTTTCTGGTGCAACCCAGTAGGAGTGAGGCGCTACATTTAAGGAAACCTGAATAATTCCTAGCATCACAAAAGACATTCCGAAACCGAGAATAACCATGAAGTTTGCTTTCTGCTCTCCCCAAATTTCCGAAACTAAATCTGTAGCCAAAAAGGTGAGCGGATAAGTGATTATTCCCGTTGTGAGTGCAAACGAAGGATTGAAAGGAGCTTCAAAAAGTTTGACTCCCACAATATTGGTAAGAACTAAAACCACACAGAAAAAAGAACATACAATAATATACAGCCTGTCTGAGCGATTGGAGACAGTAGAAAGTGAATCCATAATTAGTAAAAGTGATTAGGTTTAAATTTGATTTTGATAAGAGTAAGTTCTATAAAAAGTTCGCAAACTCTTTCGTTGGATTGAGTAATTTGGCAACTGATTTTGCAAGTTCTTTAAACTGTATTATCTTCAAAGATAAATGGAAAACAAACTTAATGGAATTTCTTTATTGTTTGCATTTTAGAAAGTAGAGTTAGCTTTCAAATTCAAGTTACTTCTCTAAAGAAAAACTTCCATTTTTTCCTTTTTCAATCGTACATCGTAACTCGTACATCTAACATTTTTTCTTCATTCATTCCCAACTCGCAAAATCCAACAAAATATGGAGCTTACCAAAGATATTTACCGCACCTCACTTTCCCTACTTACCGATTTATACCAAATAACCATGGCTTACGGTTATTGGAAATCAGGAACTACTGAAAAAGAAGCCGTTTTCAATCTCTATTTCCGAAAAAACCCATTCCAAGGCGGTTACACAATTGCCTGCGGATTGGAATATGTAGTAGATTTCTTGAAAAATTTGAGCTTCGATAAAGACGAATTAGCTTATTTGGGTTCGCTCAATGGAAATGATGGCAAGCCCATGTTCGAGCAAGGTTTCCTCGACTATTTGGCAGATATGAAATTTGAATGCGACATTGATGCCGTTCCTGAAGGCACGGTGGTTTTCCCAAATGAGCCACTTTTGCGAGTGAGAGGCCCACTTTTTCAATGTCAGCTAATTGAAACACCATTGCTGACCATGCTAAATTTCCAAACTCTAATTGCGACCAAAGCCGCAAGATTATGCCAAGCCGCAGACCAAGATGAAGTATTGGAATTTGGAATGAGACGGGCGCAGGGAATTGATGGCGCATTGGCAGCCAGCCGAGCCGCTTACATTGGTGGTTGTGCAGCCACTTCCAATGTTTTGGCGGGCAAATTATTCGGTATTCCCGTAAAAGGAACGCACGCACATAGTTGGATTATGTCTTTCGATACGGAAATGGAAGCATTTGAGACTTATGCGGAAGCCATGCCCAACAACGCCATATTTTTGGTAGATACTTACGACACAATTGAGGGAGTAAAAAAAGCTGTGAAAGTCGGCAAGAAATTGCGTGAGAAAGGCTACGAAATGGCAGGAATCAGACTGGATTCAGGCGATTTGGCTTATTTGAGCATCGAAGCTCGAAAAATCATGGATGAAGCAGGCTTTCCAAAAGCGAAGATTGTGGCAAGCAATGATCTAAACGAACATATTATTACCAGTTTGAAAAACGAGCAAGGTGCAAAAATTGATGTTTGGGGAGTCGGCACAAAATTAGCCACCGCATTCGACCAACCTGCTTTGGGTGGAGTTTACAAGCTTTCTGCCATTGAAAATGACAATAAAGAATGGGATTACAAAGTGAAACTGTCCGAGCAAGCCGTAAAAGTCTCCAACCCTGGCATTCTCCAAACTAGAAGATATTATTACGAAAATGGCTCTACTTTGGCAGATATGATTTTCGATGAAAACAATACGCCTGAAACGGAGGCAACTATTATTGACCCATTAGACAACACCAGAAGGAAGAATATAAACCAAACCGTAGTGAATTATAAAGATTTACTCGTACCTGTTTTCAGAAAAGGCGAGTTGGTTTATGAGTTGCCCAGCATAGAGGAAATGAGAGATTTGAGAGAGAAAGAATTGAATACTTTCCACCCAAGTATAAAACGTTTTAGTTACCCTCACGCTTACCCTGTTGGGTTGGAGCAGAAATTATACGAAATCAAAAACGATTTAATCATGAAGCTGAGAGGAAATTAACCTTTTGAGGGATTCTTGAAAACGAGAAATGTAAAAGCTGAAATATGGACTAAAAATCCGTGTTTCAGCTTTTTGATTTTGTACGTCCATAAGTAGTTTGCATTTTTTTGTAGGCATAAGTTACCTAAATAGTTCGAGCGTCCGCTCGGACTTGTAATTTCGAGGAAGCGTCCGCTTCAAAAAGTGCCATGCGCTCTAAGCCGATATACCTATTTTTTGTTGGGTTTCGCAATTCGTTCATTGATGAGCAGAAACCGAAATTTCCGAAACTCGCCAGCAAATCCTCAGAGTCAACCCAGCCAATCACATACCGCCAATTTTGGGGAATTATTACCAATTGAATGCTTTTTACTCCAAACTAAACCCTATTAAGCCCCAGTCTCAATTTCAGTTTCGTTTCCCCAAAATTGAATGCGGACGGCTAGTTGCGGACGGCTAGTTGCGGAGTTGGCTACAAGCTCATAAGCACAAATAGCTTCGATTTCTGACAATCAAATCTATATAAGACCTTGGACTACTTAATATGTATGCAATTAGGTTAATATTTATTTTTTTTAGTCATTAAATTAGTATTTCAAAGTAAGTTTATTTACTTTTTTTAACAAATAAATGCTATTTTTGAATAACAAATCTAGGTCGAATCAATTTTGGGTTTTGTCGAAATGATTTGTGAATTAAATCAATAACTTCTTTTTTTGTAGAAAAAAACATAAAAACTATAATTATGACAGTTTCAAGACAAAAAAATCTCATCAGAACAGGAATTGTTCTCTTTGCTATTATCAATATTGTGAATGCTTGCTGCCTTATTTTTGGATAGAAAAGACAAGTAATGTTTATTTATGCAGATAGTTATAATATTGGATTTGAATAAGTAGGCTTTGAATATTTTATTGACTTTTTGTATTTCAGTTGAGAATCAATTCTTTACTGAAATACAAAAAAATGCTATTTTTACTAGGATGAAAGCTATTTCCCTTTCTCTAACTACACAAAATAAGCCTGTTTAAATCATACTTGCAGAATATGCTAAACAATTACTGATGAAACTATTTAAGCTGACGATTTTAGGTCTCCTCCTAACTTTTGGAACTCAAGTTTCCAAAGCACAGGAAGGAGATTTCTTCTTGCTCCATTTCCAACCGAATGTAAATAATGTAGATTTTCAAAACTATGATATTGCACAAGACGAAAATGGGCTAGTCTGTTTTGCCAACAGAAAAGGAGTATTAAAGTTCGATGGACAAAGTTGGGAACTGATTCCAACACCATCTTCCGTGGTTTCTCTTACCTATGACGCAAGCCATAAAAGGCTTTATGTAGGTTGCAGAAATGGCTTTGGCTATATTTCAGCCAATCAGAATGGTTTGGAAACCTATAAGTCTCTTTCTGGCAAACAAGAATTTTTCGGAGATATTTCCCATATCAAAGTAGTAGGGAATTGGGCTTACTTTCTCTCTGAAAACCAACTCTTTGAGTATTCTGCGGCAGATAAAGAAATTACTCGTACTTTCTCTTCCACAAGCGAACAGCACTTTTTCAATGTGTTTTTCCATGCCAGAGAAGCCTATTTGTTCACCGAAGAGCAAGAGCTATTCAAAATCACAGGAAAGGGGCTGGAAAAACAAAACTTAGAAGGGTTAAAGAAAAACTCCACCCTCATGTTCTCTAAGTCTTTAGATGTGAGAAGAAGTATTTTAGGAACTGCCGAAGGAGAAATGTACGTTTGGAAAGGAGATAAACTAATTCCTATAGACTTACAGGAAAAAGAATATTTGAAAGACCACAACTTGATAAATGGAGAAGTTCTGAACGATTCCGTCATGATTCTTTCTACTTTGAGTGGAGGAATTGTTTCTGTGAACTGGCGAACGGGCAAAACCATCGGAATTATAGATTACGATAGTGGCTTGCCAGACAATGAAATATACTCACTTTTCAAGGATGAAAACAAGAATATCTGGATTACCCATGAATATGGAATTACGCTGTTAGAGTTTCATATCCCAATGAGAGTTTACTCAAATTATTTGGGGCTGAATGGAAATATTACAAGTGTAATTGAGCACAATAATAAGCTTTATGTAGGAACAAGCACAGGGCTTTTCTATTTGGATGAGGCTACTTCTTTAGTAGAAGTACAGAAGCTAATGAATGAACGAACAGAACAAAAAACTACTACTAATCGACTTAAAAGGGTGAATAATAATCCTATCACTCAACCCAATTTGAGTAGGTCTGAAAGTATTGAGAAGGTTGAGGAAGAGGAGGAAGACAAGAAAAAGAAAAGTGGTTGGCTAAAGAAGCTCTTCAAGAAGAAAAATAAGAGAAAGAATAGAAAAGGGAAAAATAATGAAGAAGAAAAGGATGAAAGCAAGGAGGAGGAGAAAGAAGTAGATGCTACAAAAAATGCAGAGTCTATTGTAGATAATAGCTCAAAAATAGAAGAAAAAAAAATAGTAACTATTCCCAAAGTAGCCAGAAAGAATCAGAAAAAACCTGTAAGGGTTGCCATTAAGGAAAGTAGTTTAGGTTATCATATATATAAAAGGGTAGAAGGTATAGAAGGCAAATGTTTACAACTGATTCCATTTGGAAACAAACTTTTAGTCTCTTCTAATTCTGGAGTATATGAGGTTGACGGAGATAAATCAAAACCTATTTTTCAAGAACCAGTCAGGTATTTACATTTCTCGGAGAAGCACCGAAATATCTTCATGAGCACTTATGACAATAGAGTAGTTCTGATGAATTTTAAGAAAAATAGATGGAATAAATTACCCTATTTTCAAGAGTTCAGAGATGAGATTAGTGCCTTCTCACAAGATGATAAAGACAATTTGTGGATGACAGGGACGAATTACATCTACAAAGTACAGCTCGATGATAAAGGCAGGCCAAGCCAAGCCTTTCCGTTTGAAATTTTCAACCCCTTTAATGATGTCATTCAGGCAATCAATTTAGATGAAAAGCCTTATTTCTTATTGTCATCTGGAGCATTTTATTATGATACTAACTTAGATGGAATCATGTTTGACTCGGCAATGACTAAAGAATTGGGCGAAAATCTTCGTGTGCTGCACTCTCAACCCAGCAAGGTTTGGATAATGAAGGGCAGAGATTGGATGATGTTTTCGGAAAATGAAACCATGAAAACAGATTCCCATAAATCGCTAAATTACCTTCGGCTTGCAGGAGACTTGTCTAGCATTTTTGTAGATGAATCTAACAATAAAGTCTGGGCAATAAATAAAAATAATGAGCTATTTAGAATAGGGCTTGGGAGTTACTCGAAAAGCAATAAAGGATATAATGTATTTCTGAAGCATATTAAGAGTGCCAATGAAAAATACTTTAAACTAGGAAATTTTGAACTAGAGAAAGGAAGTGATGAGTTGCATTTCTATTTCACAACACCCGCCTATTTTGAAAGCGATGGAGTAACCTATCAATACAAGTTGGAAGGGCATGATAAAGGTTGGTCTAATTGGACGAGCAAGAGTGACGTTTCCTACCTTTCTTTGCCAACAGGAACCTACAGGCTACAAGTAAGAGGGAAGAGTGCTTCTGGAAAGCTATCTGAAATTACACCTATTTCTTTTGAAGTTGTTCCGCCTTATTGGGAGCAGCCTTGGTTCTATGGTGCGGAGGTTTTGTTCTTTGCTACATTGTTATTTCTTTCTTACCGATTGAATAGTTCAAAACAGGCAGATAAAACTACCAAAATAATTAGCCAAATACTTACGGTTTTTACCTTGATTCTAATTGTGGAATTTATACAGGTTACCATAGAATCTAAAGTGGTTATGAAAAGTACGCCTGTTACCAACTTCTTGGTGCAAGCAGGAATTGCCCTTTGTGTATTCCCACTTGAAAGGCTTTTGGCATACTTCATTCGGCAAGAACACAAAAGAAAAACCAAGAAAGAAATTGAAGAAGTAAAGAGGGCATAAAAGTTTGGATAGTGATAAAGAAGTAATGCTAGAGATTACTTTTGTGGAATTGTATCTGTAGCCGATAGCTTCTAGTCCGTAGTGGAACTATGTCGTAAAACAAGCTATTTGCGTTAGCAAAT
>JBLIFI010000003.1:0-29833 GCA_047633715.1 Flammeovirgaceae bacterium | reverse complement strand
CATACGCTGGCAGAGGTTGAAAACCCTGCCAGACGTTGGGTTTATTAGAAATCTGGCATTCATAATGCTCCATTATTTCATTTAAAAAGTGCATTTTAATTTATTGCGACAAAATGAGATGCGCCCGAAAAGTTGCATTTATTACTTGAATGTAAGATAGGAAAAGATGATTTCGAAAGTTTGGAAAAGCAACTTGAGTTCAGTCAAGATTATTCATGTACTATTCTGCTGACAGGAATAATTTAGGCATTAGACTTGTCCGTCATTGATATTCAATAATTTATGAAAACATAGCTTTAATCTTTGCCCAAGTTGTTGCTGTCATTCTGACTTTAGGAAGAATCTATCGACAAATATTACTAAACACTTTATCTGATTGTAAGAATTTGAGTTTATAGGATAGTTACTTCGCAAGTCGGTAGCCGATGCTATCAGTATGACACAAAAATATAACTATCTGATAATCAAAGTCGGACAAGTCTATTACTCACACAAGATTATTCTCTACAAAACACCTCAATCCTTGGGGTCTATTTACACAGGTTGGCTGGAGATTTAGCCGTTTTGAGAACTGGAGAAGCAAGTTTGATTGCTTCCGATTTGATTGGGGATATTGGGAAAGTGTTTTTGGAGATTGAAAACAAGAATAGATAACTGATTCCCAAACTCTAATCTGGCGAAGTTCTGTTTTGTAGCAAATCTTGAATTCCCTCGAAAGTTCTGCCAATTACAGGGGCGAGTTCCCTGCCTGCTTCCACCAACCAAGGCTGGAACTTGCGGAGGTACGGATAGATTTGGGAATCTACCGCAACTTCTTGTGGCATATTGAAACCCACACTTTCAACCAGCCAAATGAGTAAACTGAGAATGGCGGCATATTTCAAAACGCCTAAAATCATTCCCATAAAAGCATCTAGGCTTCCAAAAATACTGTAGGCAATGAACTTTTGGAGCGTTTTACCTAGCCAACTAATCAGCATTCCGATGAGTATGAAGCCAATAATGTAGAAAACGAAGGAAATCGGTTTGAGTGACTCCACTAAATAGCCTTTTGCTGCCTGAAAGCCTTTAGTTACCAAATAAAATACCGTCATAATTCCCAACAAGAAAATTATGAGGGAAATAATCTCCAACACAAAGCCTTTTTTGTAGCCTTTATAACCGCCCCAAAGTAAAAATCCACCCAAAATAAGATCGACCACTCGCACATAAGACGAGAGGTAACTGTCTAGCAATAAGACAAAGTCTAGGGAGAATATAGAGAGAATATCAAGTAGCAAGTATTGAGTAGTAAGATTTTAGGAAAAAGGATAAAAGAGGAAAGAAAAAGAGCAGTATTAAAGTGGTAATGTGCGAACCTCTAGTGCAAGCGTCCACGCTTGCACTTTTATACTCCATAGCATTACATATTTCACACTACCGAAAAAAAAAGGGGAAGTTAGATATGCTAGATTAAGCAGTAGTTCCTCTTTTTCCCTTTCTCTTTGCTCTAAAAATAGTTAAAAAGCCGTAATCGGATAAAAAATCATAACTTAACTTAACAACTTCTTTACCATTGCAGAGATTGTTTTTGGCTCGGCTTTTCCTGCCATTTGCTTGGTTGCCATGCCCATAACCTTGCCCATATCTTTCATAGAAGAAGCTCCTGTTTGGGTAATAATTGCCTTCACATTCTCTTCCACTTTCTGTTCCGACAATTGCTCGGGAAGGAATTTCTCTATTATTTCTACTTCTACCATCTCCTTCTCGTACAAATCTTCACGATTTTGCTCTTTATAGATTGTGGCAGAATCTTTTCTTTGTTTCACGGCTTTCGCAAGAATTTTCATTTCAGTTTCTTCGCTCAAAACATCTCCGCTACCAGTTTCAGTTTCCGCCAATAAAATGGAAGATTTGATGGCACGCAATGCACGTAAGCTATCTTGGTCTTTCGCCTTCATGGCAACAATCATTTCTTTCTGAATTGTATCTTTTAAGCTCATTTCAATTAGTTGGTTAAAATTTGGATGGTCAGATTGTTAGGAACGGGAAATAAATAAACTACTTTTTTATCGCAGTTTATTTTTGAGGCTAGTTTAGGCAAAAAAGTTTTGCATAGCACCGCTACGGCACACTTTTTTAACGAAGAATAGCCCAAAAAGAAACAAGAGAAAGTAGCATCTTATTTAATTTCCGTTCCTTAGCAACAGTAAAATAATAACTCCATCATTTCTCTTTGATTTTCCAGAGCCGTATTCCAACAATTTTCACAGAATTTTGCAATCCGAAAAACAAGAATGTAGCAATACGCATCGCTGTTCAAAATCCAATCACTAAGCAAATATACAAAACTGTCAGTTTCTGCAATTTTCTTTTCTAGGAACGGGAGAGCCAGTCAATTTCCTATGTGTTCGTTGGCGTACTTTCCACTTGGTTGGATTTCGCTAAATCTCGCCTATTCAAGTATTCGTAAATAGTGAGATTCATAAACAGCAAGATCATGGAGTAAACCATATCTTCTATGGGGATTGTGCCAATTCTGAAGCGAAGGTTTTCGGCATTATCATATTCCACCACGGGCAAATAAGTCAGAATGCCATTTACAATCAGGAAGGGAATGAGCGTAACCAAATAGGTAAGATAAAACCTGCCAATCATCTGCTTATCGAACAAAGACCAATGCACTCCGAGCAGAATTGTTGCCAAGCCGAAATTCACAAAAGTATAGAGTTTATCAGGGTTTTTGGTGGAAATCACTCCAAACAGAATAATGAGGAAAAGCGTAATTTGCTTAGTGTAAGGTTGTAAAATATCTTTTTTGACAAAGTATTTCAGCACTTCATGAATGAAAATGCAGGCAAATGGCACGGTCAGAAAAAAGAGCCATTCCTCAATTGGGAGTTGGAAAAAGTGGATTCCCAAAATATATTCCTCATTGAAAGACCAAACTCCCCAATCTGTGAAAAGGTAATCCCAATAAAGGAAAACCGCTCCTGTGATGGAAATGGCAATGAAAAGATTCTTCCATTTTTTGTAAAAATCCACTCGGCTATCAAATGATTTATAAAGCGGATAGGAAATAGTGAGAATATTCAGAAGCAGATAAGTATAAATTGCCATTTTGGAATTAGTCTTTAGTCCGCAGTCCAAAGTATAGAAATGCAGGAATTTTACTGGATTAAGAACAACAAACCTAATTTTTGCAATGAATGTTCCGAAAACAGCATAAAAAAAGCGTAGAACAATATGCTCTACGTAGTCTCATATTTCCATTGCTGAATTTCACTTATACCAAGCCGAGAACTGCCAGAATTGATTATCGGCATGGAATGACTCTGACAGATATAGTATCTTTTTCACACATCGAAATATGAAATATTGACCTATTATGGTTTCTGCGGTTTATGGTGTGCAACTTGGTTTATTTCCACCAATTATTCTAGCCCTAATTCCTAAAAAAAGGCAAACTCAAACCCATCTCCAACTATGCAAAATGGGCAATTATTGCAGGTTTCGTAGGCGGTTGGGGCTTGGAAATTGCAAATAAGCTAGTGGAAATGGAGTTGTCATTTATCTCGCCTATTGTAAGCTTGAGTGTTTCGAGTTTAATTGTTTTGGTAGGATTGGGAGTGAAGAGAAAGTGATATGAAAAACGTTCTATTATGCAGTTTTCAAACCTTCTCCACAATACAAAGTTCCCAATCCAATCGCAATGCAAACAAGCAGACCTTTCACAAAAGTTGCAGGAAAACCAATCAATATAATTGCCATAATTGCATAAATGGCGAGTCCACCACCAAACTTTAGTATTCTTTCCAATCCGCTCATTTTCTGTATTTTCCGAACGATGAAGATTGGGATGAAAAAACTCAACAATACTGCTCCAATTCTACTGTTTATATTTGCTTCAGAATCTATGGTAAGGAAACCAATGGTAATCATAATTGCCAAATTCAAAACTAGCAGAAAACAAAGGCTGATGACTTGATTAGCGTAACTTTTTTTGCTCACAGGTTTTTCCTCACTCTTCAACAACTCCCCCAAATCAATCTCCAGCACTTGGCAAATAAGACTGAGTGTTTTGCCACGAGGTTCAGTTTCGCTATTCTCAACTCGCTGAACTGTTCTCAGATTGACTTTGGCTGACTCCGCCAGTTCTTCTTGTGTGAGACCTTTTAGTTTCCGTGCTTCGTTAATTCTGCTTCCTATTGTGTACATAGCTAAATTATTGTTGGGTTATTACTTCCCGCAAAGTTAGTAGCTAAACCCCAATTTGATAACGGCTTTCATATGACTTATTTACGACTTTTATGCTTGACGTACAACTGACGATATATTTTGGCAAAAAAATCAATTCGATTGCATCAGGGAAAACGGCTATTCATCTTTAGTTTTTTTCTTCCTTTTCCTCAAAAGACAAATCCATGATTCTAACTCTGGTGTTGTCAGTAATTATATATTTCTTGCGAATGAGCATTCGGGCAATCAGCCCAATTCCGAAAAATGAAGCTGAAATAATCGCCTGTTCTTTTGGGTCGTATTGTGCATCGGTCACTAGTGGGTGAATGGCGGCAGAGACTCCAAAACCTACTGCGGGAATAACTGTTGCGGCAGCCAATCCTATCATGGTACCTCGATAGAAATAGAAGTTGGAAATTTCCGAAACCCTGATTTCTACTTTCCGCTCTACCAAATAAATAGTAGAGTCTTTTTCATTCAATTTACCAATGTAATCTTTATATCTTCTGTTTTTTGGCTCGCCCTTCAAACTGAACCAAATTCGATCTCCTTCCGAAAGCTTAATTCGATTCATTCCATAGCGGTCAATAATCAAATGCTTTAGAATGACAGGTTTATTTTGAGCAATTATTATTTGTGCAATTGCCGAAAAGCAGAAAATGAGTAGATATTTTTTCATGTTGATAAGGAGGTTCTTAAAGATTCAATCGAAAATAAGCTACATCTTTAAAATAAAACCTCCAATTAACATCTTTTTCGACCACAGCAGTAAAAGTTAGGAAAATTGAGTAAATCTAGTTCGCTACTTAGCTAATTCTATTTCTCAGTTTCTGCAATAATTACCCCGAATTTACTATTCAACTGACTCCAACCTTTACTTGGCAAATACATTTTGGAGACAAATCCATCCAGATAAAGCGCATTTTGACAACCTTTTTCTTTGAAGAAACTAGCGAAATCGTAAAAGTTGATTGGTTCTTTGGAAATAGCAAATAGAACCTGTCCATCGGGTAAAACCCCCACTCCATTTCTGATATGAAGGTTTTTAGAACCGTTAATTAATTTCGGGTGAATTTCCCCATTAATCAGCAACATGGGACCCGATTGTGTAGCGAACTTTATAGAATTGTCAAGGCTGAATTTGGATGTGGTGGAAACGAATGCTTTATTTTGATTGGAAATCCAGAAAATGCCATTTGGTTGGAGATAGAAATTTCCATAGCCTATTTGCTGTGTATCCAATTCCGAAAGCAATTCTCCATTCTCAATATAAAGCCCTTGTGGAGAGAAATCCTTGTTGAACATTCCTCCATTCATGGCAAAAACCAATTTCTCTCCATTTTGGGAAAGCTTGGTTTTTAAGTTTTGGAATGTGTTGTAAATAGAATCCTGTTTGTCTTTCCAAAAGAACCTCAATTCTTGCTTTTCCAAATTGACAACATGGCTGGCAATTTTGCTAGAATCTGCAAGTGTTTTCAAATCAATCTTCGCATCTGACTTTCTTTGACAGGAGAAAGCAATCAACAGAAGGAATAAAAATTTACTATTCATATCAAGTTAAATTTAAAATCTCCATAAAGTAGGATTTCCAAACCCTATTTTATGGAGATTTTATCATTGAATCAACACGCTATCTAGTTTTTTAAAATCTGCTTGGCGTGTTCCTTCGTTTTTACTTTCTTAATGATTTCCTGAATCTTCCCTTCCTCATCAATCACAAAAGTCGTTCGGAAAGTACCCATGTATTTTCTTCCGTACATAGATTTCTCTCCCCAAACTCCATAAAGATTATGAACCGATTTGTCTGTATCGGCAATGAGTGAAAATGGCAATTCATGTTTCGCCTGAAATTTCTTGTGAGATTCTGCCGAATCACTACTCACTCCAATCACTTCATAACCCATAGATTGCATGAGTTTGTAATTGTCTCGCAAGTCGCACGATTGAGCTGTGCAACCTGGCGTGTTATCTTTCGGATAGAAATAAAGAATCACTTTTTTTCCTATATAATCGGAAAGCAACATTTCCTCTCCATTCTCATTAAATCCCGCAAAATCTGGGGCTTGTTCTCCTACTGTCAGTTCCATATATATTTGGATTTACGAATTACGATGTACGATTGTTCCTATTTTACAAGTCATAAAAGTATCTCAAAATTCCATTTTTAATTCTTCCTTTTTAATTCATCTTCTTCTTCCACCTTTTTGTAAGCTTCAATTATATTTTTCACGAGTCGGTGTCTAATCACTTCCTTCTCGCTCAAATAAACTACGCTTACTCCTTTGGTGTCTTTCAAAACAGCTGAAGCCTCTGCTAAACCCGATTTTTGATGACGTGGCAAATCTGTTTGGGAAACATCTCCTGTAATAATCATTTTGGAGTCGGGTCCCATTCTGGTCAGGAACATTTTCATTTGCATGGTGGTGGTATTTTGCGCCTCATCTAGCAAAACATACGCATTGTTGAGCGTTCGCCCACGCATATAAGCAAGCGGAGCAATTTCCACAATGTTGTTCTCCAAATAATATTTCAGCTTTTCAGCAGGAATCATGTCTGCCAATGCATCGTAGATTGGGCGCAAATAAGGGTCGAGTTTTTCCTGCAAATCTCCAGGAAGGAAACCTAGATTTTCTCCCGCTTCCACAGCTGGGCGAGTGATGATTATCTTTTTGACGACCTTGTTTTTCATGGCTCGCACCGCCAAGGCAACGGCAATATAGGTTTTTCCCGTTCCCGCAGGACCAATGGCAAAAACCAAATCATCTTTCATGACTGCTTTTACAACTTCTCTTTGATTATTGGTTTTTGGGCGGATTGGTGCGCCACCAGACCCATAAATCAAAATCTCCTCATGCGATTTATTCTCGGAAACCTGTTTTTCTGCTTCAATGAATCGAACTACATTATCTGTAGTGACTTTGCCGTATTTATGATAATGGGCAATTAAATCATTGAAAGTACTATTGATTTTAAGGATTTCAGGGCTACTTCCTTGAATCCGAATCGTGTTTCCCCTAGAAATAATCTTGCTCTTCGGGAATGCGGAGGAAAGTTTTTTGATATTCTCATTCTCCACCCCCAAAAAATCTACAAGGGAAATATTTTCCAACTCAATTATTTTTTCTACCAAATGTCTATGGGTTTTTAGTGGTTATTTCTATGGGTAGTGGTAAACTGATAAGGCTAACAAAATGAAAAACCATAGCGCAAGCGTCCGCTTGTGCCGAAATATCCAAAAGTAGCCTTACATCTTTCACACTACCTTTCTGTGTTATGGCAAACCTGAAGTTTGCCTGTTTTGTTCTAAACGCAAGTGAAGAAAAGCGGATTCTCTTATGTAATCGCTCAATGAACTCACTCTCCAAATATGCAACTATTTTACAACTCTCGAAAGCCAACTTACTTGATTTGCCCAGAAAAGCTTTTTTCTGTTTCTTTTGATTCAAAAAAAGCATCTAAATTCATTTGGAGTTCGTGTTCACTTTCCTTTTTTTGGAACGAGTGGAGATAGATTTCCGTACAATAAAAGCAAGCTCTTAAAATAGTTCCCATTTCCGAGTCGGCAGAAATGTGTTATCTTGGCTTGCTTTTAACCGACATTCCACTTCATCATGATTTTTTAGTATGTTTTCATTTTTTAAAAAACTCGTATTAGTTTTTCTGACTCTGCTGCTTGCTTTTTGTGTATTTATTTATTGGGCAAGTTCCCCAAAATTGAATGCAGAAAAGTATGTACAGAAAATCCATTTTGGAGAGTTCCTTAAAACTGACGCTGATAGTGTATTCACGCTCATCACTTATAACATTGGTTACCTTTCTGGAATGACCAATAACTTGGATTCAACCAGAAATAAAAAAATGTTCGATGGGAATTTGAAGATTGTAGAGCAAGCCTTTGAGCAACATAATCCTGATTTTTTGGCTTTGCAAGAGGTGGATTTTGGCGGTTCGAGAGCTTACGAAGTCAACCAATTTGAGTCGCTTGGCAACTATTTGGGTTTCCACGAAGGCGGAATGGCTGTAAACTGGGATAAAAATTATGTACCGTTTCCCTATTCTATCTCTACCAAAAACCATTTTGGAAATGTGTTTTCTGGTCAGGGAATATTGAGCAAATACCCGATTTCCAACCATGATGCCTCTGTTTTAGAACGACCAGACAATCCGTTTTGGTACGATTTGTTTTACATAGACCGCTTGGCACAAGTTGCCGAAGTGAAAGTTGGTTCGCAGAAAATCTATATCATAAATGTGCATTTAGAGGCTTACAAAGAAGAAGCAAGGAGAAAGCAAACCGAAGTGGTTTTGAAAATGTACCAAGACTTATCTGAAAAGCAAATCACTTTTTTGGTTGGAGATTTCAACAGCGAGCCTTCCAAGGAAGCAAAATCCAACCCGACCATTGATATTTTACTGAAAGAAACAGGTTTAATTTCCACTTGCCCAACTGAGTTTTTCAATACTGAAAATGCATTGACTTTCCCTGCCGACTTTCCGAACAAGCAAATTGACTATATTTTCTACGACTCCACCAAAGTAGAAAGATTGGCTTGGCAAGTTCTGAAAACTACGGGAACGGCTTCCGACCATTTGCCATTGATGTTCAAATTCAGTTTTAAGAATTGATGTTATACAGTTTTCGGAAATTACATCAATCCATTTTCTTAGCGTAGGGTTTGCAAACCCTACGCTAAGAAAATGTGAGGACAAAAGGAGAAAGGCAATTTCTTTTTCTAGTTTGAACTGTGTAAAGCAAAACAGATTAGTATTTTTGAACCTTTCCTCAACGCTTCAAATCAGAAACCGCATGAATCTCTCTATAAAAATATTTCTATTGCTTACTTTCTTCTTCTGTTCTTCTTTCAGTTTGATTCATTCAGTTGAGCCTGCTCGTTCAGCAGAAATTTCGGCTGTCTCCAAAAAAGAAAAACGGACGCACAAGAAACTTAGCAAGCTCAAAAAGAGAGTTGCCAAATGGGAAGTCAAAAGAGCTAATACTTCTGGTGTCCAGAAATTTCTTTTCCTATTTCTGATTCCCTTCATTCTCATTGGCGGGCTGATTAAGTTGCTGGTTTCCGATTTGGCAATTGGCGAACTGCTATTGGCAACACTCGGAGCGTATGCAATTGTAGTGCTTTTCGCCATTGCCATTTTGCTGGTCGCTTTAGGAGAAGGCTCAAGAGGATAGTTTTGAGAGAAGACAGTCATACTAAACTGCATGAGAAATGAACAAATCAATACAATCTACCAAGCTTTCTCTGCTTTTGACTTGGCTCTTTTTAATACTGTTCTCTTCTGCTTACGGAAACAGTAGCGAAGCAAAATCTAGCATTCAAAAGCTAGAGAAGACGAAATCAGAAATAAAAACGAGTAGGAAACAGCATCAAAAGCTTCTCAAACTCCAACAACGGATTACCAAAAAACAACAGAAAAAAGAAAAAAATTCTGCTTTCAAAGAATTCTTATTATTTGTGTTATTTCCCCTAACCGTAATTGGTGGTTTAGTAAAGTTGTTTGCCGTAATTATTGGTGCAGAAATTTCCACAGGCGCACTCATTCTCATATCTCTTGGGTTATACGGACTGTTTGCGCTTTCATTGTTTATAATTATTCTGGCAGCTTTGGGGAATAAATAAGTTGAAGCGCTGTAAACAATCGCATTACTCTGCCCGAACGAGCGAACCAAATTGGTAATTCGCTTCATCAATTGCAATCTTCGGCTATATTTGCCAATTCACAGAAAAAACCAATACAAGTTATGGGGAATGCGGGAATCGCCAAGCAACTAATCGCTTTCGTTCTATACGTGCTTTTGCAAATCATGTTCGGTAAAAACATGACCTTGGGCAAGTACGCATTCTGCTTTCCTTACTTGGCATTTTTGTTGGCAATTCCGTTCGATATAAGCCGAATTGGCTACATGGCAATTGCCTTTCTGATGGGTTTCTCCATAGATATTGCCTACGATACCATTGGGTTTCACGCATCTGCCTGTGTGTTTGTGGCATTCAGTCGGCAATATATCCTCAATTTTATTGCCCCAAGCGGAGGCTACGAATCGGACATGAAACCCACCTTCCAAATTATGGGAGCGCAATGGTTTATTGTCTATTCAGTTGCCCTAATTTTTATTCATCACACAATATTCTTCCTGATTGAAACCAGCAATTTCGCTATGTTTCAAATCATAATTTTCAAAATCCTCGCCAGTACATTTTTTACTTTTGTGCTCGTCCTAATTCTCCAGGCTTTCTATATCAGAGCCAAGCGTAGGAGGTAATTCTCTCAAACAGAAAAGGTTTTGGTTGGATTTCACATCCTTGCCAATGAATGAGAATAAACTTTGCTTTTGAGTAATTGAGGGCTTTGATTCTATGAACCTCGCCAATTTCAAGCAATTCATAGCTTACAACTAGCCTTTTTTTAGATTGTTAATTTTCTTTTGGTATTTTTTTTTGATGATATGACTTGCTTTAAATTGAATGCGAGACAGGTTTCTAGTAAATAAACAAGAGTTTTGGCTAGTATCTGAGTCTAAACATAATGGAAGAGAAGGCAAAAAAAGCGGATATAATGCTAATTCGAGAACTCAGATAAACTCAAATTATACGGGCGCATCTCAAAATGTCGCACACTAAAAAAGCATACGCTGGCAGAGGTTGAAAACCCTGCCAGACGTTGGGTTTATTAGAAATCTAGCATTCATAAAAAGTGCATTTTATTTATTGCGACAAAATGAGATGCGCCCAATTATACAAAGCCTACTTTTTTAATTATATTGCTATTTATATTTTAAGACTCTAGAAATAAGATGCTCTTGATACTAATATATGTATCATTTTCCTCGAATCTGAGGTTCTGACAGGTACGGCAACTATTCTTGTATTTCAAAACACAAAAAATCACATTTTAACAACCATTTTGGTTAGAGTCTTAAAGTAGAACTATGAATCTCTTGAAACTATTTATATCTCATACCATGAGTTCATGGTCATTTTTTTAGTTGGAAATTCTGGTTCTTGTCAATAAACATCATCAGATAGATGAATAAAGAGGAAATGTTCAGTTTTAACCAAAAAGTCACAAGAGCATACATCCTTGCGCTTTCTCTTATTGCACTACTGACTATTTCCAGTCAGTTCTTTGTAAGAAGCATGTTAAGCAATCAGGCTACAGACTCTAGAATCATCAATATTGCAGGCAGACAAAGAATGCTGAGTCAGTTACTAACTAAAAATGCGCTCATACTTTCTTTAGAAAATACAGAATCCTCTTTTCGTAGCAGACAAAAAAAACTCTCTGAGACACTCAATACTTGGCAGAATTCTCATAAATCTTTACTTGCTGGAAATGATAGGCTAGGAATTCCCTCCGAACAAAATAGTAAAGAAATAATCAGCCTGTTTAAGGAACTCCAACCCTTTTATGAAAATATCAGTAAAGCCTCTGAAGGCCTCTTGCTTGCTTCACGGAGCGACTCATTACATATCAGGACTTCTCTAAACTCTATTTTGGATATAGAAGAGCAATACTTATCTAGAATGGATGCGATTGTTTTTTTATATGACAAGGAAGCTACAGAGAAAGTTGAGAGTCTAAAAAGCATAGAACTAATATTGATGTTTGCTACTTTAATTGTACTTGTGCTAGAGGCTTTTCTGATTTTTATGCCTGTCATCAGAAAAGGAAGATTTGCCCTACAAGAGTTAAGAAATAAGAATACTGAATTAGCCACAGAGCAAAAGGCAGTAGCGATGCAATCCAATGAAATATATGCCCAGAATGAGGAGCTTCATCAGCAATCGGAGCAGTTGGTTTTAGCAAATGAGAGCCTCTCTCAGCAAAAAGAAGAATTAGAAGCTAATTTGAATATGATTGAAGGCTTACAGGCAGAGCTCTCAAAACTTGCTGTTGTGGTCAATCATACAGACAATGCTGTAATTATTACCAATCAAGAAGGTTGTATTGAATTTGTAAACAAGGGTTTTGAGAGAGTTACAGAATATACATTGGCAGAATGTAAAGGAAAAAAACCTGGCCATTTTTTACAAGGGTTACACACCAATCCAGATACAATAGAATATATGCGGGAGAAGTTGAGAGAGCAGGTGCCTTTTACCACCGAAGTTCTGAACTATTCAAAAACAGGCAGAGAATATTGGCTGTTGTTAACCATCAACCCATTATTCGACCTCCAAGGAAAGCTAATCAATTTTGTGGCCATCGAAACGGACATTTCCGAGCAAAAACGCAAAGAGTCGTTGCTAGAACAACAAAAAAAAGAGCTGAATGAACTTCTAGAAAAATTGAAGGAAACTCAAATCCAATTAGTGCAATCAGAAAAGCTCTCTTCTCTTGGCTTACTTGCCGCAGGTATTGCACATGAAGTGAACAATCCAATTAATTTCATTTTGGCAGGAGCACATGCGTTGAAAGAGGCGATGGCAGATATAAAAAGGTTGTTGGAAATGTATGAGAACATGCCTTTAGAAAGAAATGAACTAGAGGAGCGGATAGAAAAAATAGCTATTTTCAAAAAGGAAATATTCTATACCGATTTAGAAGAAGAGGTTGGTCTGTTGGTAGCAGATATTCTGACTGGAGCAGAACGTACCGAACAGATTGTGAGTAGCCTTAGAACATTCTCTAAACTAGATGGAGAGAATATTGCCCCAGCCGACATTCACGAAAACCTAGATTCTACCTTACTGATGGTGCAAAACCAATTTCAAGATAGAGTACAGTTGATTAAGGATTATGATTCTCACTATTCTACTGTAGAATGTGATGTCAGGCAAATCAACCAAGCTGTGATGAATATACTTGTAAATGCCTATCAAGCAATTGAAGGCAAGGGTATTATTACATTAAAAACACGTTTTGATAAAAAGCAGGCAGTCATCAGTATTTCAGATAATGGGAACGGTATTGCAGAAGAGAACCTGCCAAGGTTATTCGAACCATTTTATACAACAAAAGACGTTGGAGAAGGCACAGGCTTAGGTTTGTCTGTTTGTCATGGCATTATGAAAAATCACAATGGGCGAATAGAAGTCCACAGCCAAATAGGGATGGGTTCTACTTTTAAGCTGATTTTGCCTTTAAGTTCTTTAAAAGAGACTTTGCTCTAATTTCTTGTCTTCTTCTCATGCTGGCTCTCAAAGCTTTTTATACCAGACCAAACGTAGGGAATAATTCTTCCAAACAGAAGTTTTTTTGGTTGGATTTCGGAGTCTTGTTGATAACCAAAATCTTAGATTGAATTATGAGTTTCTGATGGAGATGCTTTTTTTAGATTGATTTGTCCAAAATAGCTTTCTAATTTCGCATCAAATCGTTTCTCAAACAGTTTTTTGAAGTGAGAGCTATTCTTGAATCCTAGTAATCCTGCCAATTCGTAAAGAGTTTTGACTTCTCCACTTTCTAGCAATTCTTTAGCATAAATCAGTTTGATTTCTCTTTGGAATTGGAGTGGGGAAAACCCAGAAATTTGCTTGATTTTACGCTGAAATTGCCTCGGACTCAATTCAAAAAACTTTGCCAATTCCTCAATATTGAGTTTTTCATTTTGTAGCTCAGTTTTTATTTTATTTTCGACTTTCTTAATCCAAACCGCCTCATTTATAGGGAGATTCTCCATCTCAATAGTTGCAATACGGCTTTCTTCCTCTTCAATTATAACTTTCTGTGGCTTTGACACTAAGCCAGCCATCTTCGCCAGTAATTCTTCCGAAGAAAAAGGTTTTAGCAAATAACCGCTTGCGCCAGTTTTGAGTACGCTGTTTTTGGTAACATCAGAAGCCAATGCAGTAAGGAAAAGGAACGGAATAGATTTATGGATTTTATGTTCTTGTAACTTCTTGAAAAAATCTGTTCCCGATAAATTCGGCATCATCACATCGGAAATAATGACTTTGATATCTTCTGCCCAGGTTTTTACTAAAGCCAAACCTTCTTCGCCATCGTAAGCTCTGAGAACACGGTAATTCTCGCTGAGCAAATCGGAAATATATTGATTGAGTTCCAAATTGTCTTCTACTACCAAAACCGTAATGTTGGATTTCATGGCTTTTAGGCTTGGTTTAGAACTTGTCGGATTTGGTGATTCCAAAGCGTCAAAAGCTTCCTTCAATTCAACTTTACTCTCCTTCGCAGGAAATGCAAAAGTAAACTCACTTCCTTTCCCCAATTCCGACTCCACAGTCAAATCTCCACCAGCCGATAAGGCAAGTTGCTTGGAGAGTGCCAAGCCAATTCCAATTCCCCCATTCAGTCCTTTATCAGGGTTTTTAGTCTGGAAGAATCGCTCGAAAACATGAGGTAAATCTTCTTCGGAAATGCCAATTCCAGAATCGGTTAACTTCATTTTTAGTATTTCTCCTTCCTGCGATATTTCTAAACTGATTTTCTCTCCTTTTGGAGTAAATCTCATGGCGTTGGATAGGAGATTGGTAATGACTTTACCGCAAATTTTCCTATCAATTTCAAACTGTTTTTCTGGTTGGATTTCGCTACGGAAGCTGAGTCGAATCCCAAGTAATTCTGCATGAGACTGGAACTGGTTGAGAGCATTTCTGGCAAAACTGTTCAATTCAGTTGGTTTTTTTTCTCCCTCCAGTTTTGAAGATTCAAGCTTATTGACCTCCAACATCTCGTTGGTTAAAAGTAAAAGCTTATCTGCATTGTGCAGCACAGTAGAAAGCAGTTGCGTGATTTCACCTTGTGTTTTTCCATTTTGTTGCTTGATGAAATGCTGAAGCGGGGAAATTATTAGTGTGAGTGGAGTTCGTAACTCATGGTGGATATTTGCAAAAAACTGAGTTTTAAGAGAGTCTGCTTTTTTGAGCTCCTCAGCCTGTGTTTTCAATTCTGTAGCTTGTGTTTTTAATGTAGTCGTTCTTTCTGCTACCAACTCCTCCAAATCGCTTTTCTGTTTGAGGAGTGTTCTCACTCGCTGTTTCCACAATACTCTTGCAATAATTGCAAAGAGTATTGTGGAAACTATCAGAAACCAAGTTTGTAAATAGAAAGGCTTTTTCACAAACACAGGAATTTCCAGAATCTCCGACCAAATCCCCAAATCGTCTTGTGCTTTCAGCTGAATGGTGTATTCTCCGTAAGGCAACCCGTTTAAACGAAGTCTTGGTTCATTCAAAAAGTGCCAATCTGCATCTAATCCATCAATTTTATAGGCATACTCTACACTTTCCAAATCGGTAAACTGGAGGAGCGAGAAACCGATTTCCAATCCTAAATCTGAAGGTTGGAGATGTATCTTGCTCAATTCTGTGAATGACAATCTAGCATTTGTGAATTTTCCATCTTCGGCTTGTTTCTCAACAGAAGTCATTCTTATTGGATTGCTTGTTGCTGAACCTGCTTGGAAATCTTTCGGATGAAAAGCCGTAATCCCACTCAATCCACCAAAATAGAGGGTGCCATCAGAGCTTTGATAATGAGAAATAGTATTAAACTCATTGTGTGTAATACCTGCATCTTCCTTATAACTACTAATTTGATGAGTTTGCTTATTGAAGCGCATAATTCCATTATTGCTACTCAACCATAAATTTTCATAATCATCAGGATAAACCGCATAGATTACATTGTCTGAAAGTCCTTGTTGAGTCGTGAATTGTGTATATTCTCCTGATTGTAGGTCAATATGAATCAAACCGCCTCCTTTGGAAGCTAACCAAAACGTGTTATCCTCATCTTCATAAATATGCGCAATGTGGTTGTAGGGTGTTTTTTTTCCATTTGTATTATTCTCATGAATCCAATCTATAATGCCTTTCTGGGTATCTAGTAAGAAAAGTCCATTATTGGTAGCAAGCCAAATACCTTCTTGGCTCTGATGAAAGTGATAAACATTGCTTTCTTGTAACTTATTAAAGCCATTATATTTTTGATACACTTCCATCATCTGAGTAGCGGAATCAAAATAGGAAAGCCCATTTTTATGCCCAATCCATAGGCGTTTTGATTTGTCTTCAAACAAAGACCATTGTATGCTGGGAGGTGCAAAATTACCTTTCTTTATATAGGCTTGCGAATGGAGTTGCTCGATACTGTCATTATAATGGTAGATTTTATATTCTTGTTCTTTAGGAAAGTAGCGCCCAAGTAAAACCCCTTCATCAGTAAACCATATACTTGAATCAGCAGTCTGTATGATGGCTAAACCATTGAGGAAGCCTTCGACATTGGCATTGTCATATAATGCCTCTCGAGAGCCAAAATCTGTTATTTGATTGGTGTTTAAGTTTACTTTCTTCGGAAAGCCAAGCCCTAAAGTATATAGTTCATTCCTGTTCTCATCTACCCAAATACCTCTTGTAGGATAGAAATAGCCATAATGACTTTTGTATTGGTATAATACTCTGCGGAAGGGAGACTTTTTTAAGGAGATAACATAAACTTTTTCATTATTCCAACCCCAATTGACAGCGTCAAATTGAATTCCCCTATCAAAATCAGAGATTTCATACTCAAGTTCAAGAGTCTGTAAAATGTAATTTTCTCTGCTTATAAAAATAGCCTTTTTAGAATTGCCTCGAGGAGCGAACAATAAGTAATCTCCTTCTATGTTCACATTTAGTAATTGGTAATATTGCCAAGTTCTACTGTCTAAAGTATGCCATATAGAATCTCCTACCCATATTTCTTTGTTGTTGATTAGCGTAATTGGTTTGCCATCAGGGCTTGTTCCCATATTTCGCAATTCTTTTGGAGGACTGTCAAAAACAGATTTACTCGTATTCTCGCCTTGTATTTTCCTAATAGTAAAATAGTCGTTAACCCATAAGTCTTCCCCCGATATGAAAAAGTTAAAAACGGCTTTTTTATCAGAGTCAGCCCAAATCAATTTCCATGCTTTCCCATCCCACCGATAAATTTCTCCAAATTGGGTAGAAATCCACAAGTTATTCAACTTATCGGAATGGATTCTGCTGATATTTTTGATTTGGAAAGGCAATTTCTCAGGCAAGTATTCTTTTAGTGGAGAGATAAGTAAAGTATTCTTATTGATGATGGAAATTTCTGCCGAAGAATTCATTTGAACACTATAGCCTGAGTGCAACAACCATATATTCCCATTCGGATCTTCTGCCATTTGCGAAACCTGATTATTAACCAAGCCATCCGACTCAAAAAAGCTTTTAAAATCATAGCCATCCCAACGGTTAAGCCCATGGCTGGTGCCAATCCACATGAATCCATCAGAGTCTTTATAGAAGTCATAAACTATTCTGCTCGACAGCCCATCTTCTACACCAATATGCTTCACGCCCGCTACATATTGTTGGCAAACAAGTTCGCTCGAAATGAGGGATAAAATCAGAAAGAGGAAATATGGAATAGATACTTTCTTGATGGTATTAGCTGACAGTTTGCGGTGTTAATGTTTAAAAACGCTCTCAAATTAGTGAAAATTGTCTGAAATCGTCAAAAAATATCTGAAATGGAAGAGGATAATCGACTAGGTTTGCAAAGATTTTATTGTGAATTGATGATTTAGGAACGGGGAATAAATAAACTGCGGTAAAAGAGCATTTTATTTATTTCCCGTTCCTTAGAACAAAAAGAAGAAAGTATACTCTGAATTCACTAGTATTGTAAAAATATAGGTCTTCAAAAAAGTAGGTTTTTTGCTAAAAAAATATTTAACACCATATAAACATCCATAAAATGAAAAAATCAGTATTTCTATTACTAGTAAGTTTCCTATTTTGCTTTGTAGCCTCTGCTCAGCATAAGATTGACGAAAAAGGCTTTAGCTACCAAGGCTATGCCCGTGATGTAGGCGGAACGGCTTTGTCAAGCAGGAGTGTAATAGTGAAATTCAGTATAAATGTAAGTGGAAGTGCAACAGTGGTTTTCTCAGAAGAACATTCCCTTACCACAGATGCTTTTGGAGTATTCCATACAATTATCGGTACAATTAGTCCTACCGACTATAAAGCATTGGCTTTTGACATAAACAACTACCAAATGAAAGTAGAAGTTAAAACAGCCACCACTAATTATGCTATTATTAGTAATGCAGAATTACTTGCCGTTCCTTATGCCAAAGCAGCAGGAAATGGTGTTCCTCCAGGCACAATTCTTCCTTTTGCAGGCGAGAATGCTCCAATAGGCTATCTTCTTTGCGATGGAAGCTCAGTAAGTAGTAACACATATCCTGCCCTTTCTGCTACCATTGGAAAGGCCTGGGGTGGAAGTGGAACAAACTTCAATCTTCCAGATTTGAGAGGGCAATTTCTAAGAGGAGTGGATACAAGAACCTCGGGAAATAATGATCCAGATGCAACTACTCGTGTAGCCAGTGCTTCTGGAGGAAATACAGGTGCAAAAGTAGGCACAACACAAGGGGAAGAGACCAAATTACACGCACACAGTGTTGTAGGAAATACAGAATCAGATGGAGCTCACGAGCATACCAATCAAGAAACTGGGAGGGCAGATAATGATGATAATGACGGTGTTGGTGACTATATTGGTGGGCGAGGAAGTAGTTTTAACAATACTCAAGGAGGAACCGGTTTTATTACAAATAATGGAAGTGCGCATTCCCATGCAATTAACTTTACTTCTGGTTCAACTGGTAATTTAGAAACGCGTCCTAAAAACGTGGCAGTTCTTTATATCATCAAATACTAGATTTTTACTTTCTCGTTCCACAAGAAATAAATTTACTCCAGAACTACATTTTCTAAAATGTAGCATTCGTATCCCTTTACTCAAACTTTTCTGAACCATGAAAAGATTCATATATAATTGTTCCTTTCTCATCCTATTCTTACTGTTTGGTTGGTCGCTGTCTGCACAAACCTACACAACAACTGGAATTGGCATAGAAGGAGATGAACCAAATACCATACTTTCTGATGGAACAGTCATTCGTTCTTTGCCAGGTGTACTTGGTGGTATAACTAAGCCAGTTACAGGTACAGATATTCTCATTACACCAGGCTTTGCTTACCCTGTAAGTTATTTCCCACAAGTGTTTGCACCAGAACTTTCTTCCTCTAAAGGTTTTTTTGCTACACATGTAAATCTGAATTGGGAGATTCTATCGGGTTCAAGTCTCATTACCCAATTCAGGGTTTTCCGTAAACCCCTCGGCTCTACACAAGATTCTGTACAGATTGGTTCTGTGCCAGGCGATGGGAGAAGTTATCAGGACCAGTTTTTAGATAAAGGAGTTTTGTATAAATATACTGTGTTTGCAAAAGGCATTGCGGATGGTACAGTTCAGCCACTCATTAATATTATTGAAGGGGTTGGTTTTGCCATTTCTACAGGAACGGTCACTGGGCAAGTTGCCTACGAAGGCGGAAATGCCGTAAAAGGAGTTTCTGTAGTAGCCGAAACCGATGGCGATTTAGGAGGAAAGAGTTTGTCTTTGAATGGAACGAATGCTTATATGAGCATTCCACATAAAAGTAGTGATAGTGATTTTGAATTGCGAGATGGTTTCACACTTCAGGTTTGGAGTCGGTTCAATGGAACTGCAAAGAGTGTGCTTTTCAGCAAGGGAAGCCAATATGAATTAGCCTACGACCCAACTGCTAAACGGTTCGATTTCAAGATTGGAGCAGTGACTCATTCGCTTCCTTATGAAGCAAGAGTAGATACTTTCTTTCACATAGCTATTGCTTATGATGGAACCACCAAAAAACTGGATCTATATGCAATCCAAAACGAAGATAGTGTATATCATAAATCAGCCACTGCTGTTGCCCAACCTTCAGCCACAACAGAAAATTTATTTTTCGGTAGAAATTTGGCAGGAAATAATTTCTACAAAGGTTTCATCAATGAAATCCGAATTTTCAATAAAGCCTTGACACAAGAAGAAATTGAGGGAGATTATTTCCGTTATGCTTCTGGTAAGGAAGATGGTTTACTAGGCTATTGGCGAGTGAATGCAGGAGTAGGAAGTGGTTTTTATGATTCTTCCAAAAAAGGAGTGAGTTTTAATGAAAGACATGGAGAACACGTAAATGGAGTTTGGACAGATGCAAATACTCCTTTCCCCAGCCAATTGGGCTACAAAGGCGTAACCGATGAGAATGGAAATTACGCAATTGTAGGGTTTCCTTATGAAACAAGCGGTTCACTTTACAAATTCACACCTATTTTTGGCGTGCATGAGTTCGATCCTGTGCAAAGAACATTTTTTGTTGGAGATGGAAACAATATTCTCAACGGAGTGGATTTCAAAGATATTTCCTCCTTTAAAGTAACAGGCTCAGTTCGCTACTCCAATACTGCAGATTTTGGTGTGGAAGGAGTTACAATCCTCATTGATGGACAACCTGCAATTGGTTCAGATGGCAAATTAGTAGCCTCTAACACCAATGGGTTATTTGAGGCTCAGGTTCCTATTGGAAAACATACACTTCAGCTCTCAAAGCAAGGTCATACTTTTGAGCAAGATGGCTTTCGCCTCAATCCACAACCGATTGACAACGATCCAAAATTATTCGATTATCAAGAGCCTATCTCAGGGTTAGTATTTTGGGACACTACTTTAGTGAAAGTAGCTGGGCGAGTAGCTGGTGGGCCTATTGAGTCAGGAAAACCACTTGGCTTTGGTCTTTCAAACGACAATATTGGTAATGCTACAATTGTTCTTACTACTCAAAAAGGACGGGATTTGACAAGCGTTGCTCGTGCTGCTCAATTCTACAATTTAAAAGAAGATACAGATATTGCTAGTATGGAAGTCAATACTATATTGACTTACGACTTAGCAAACCCTAGAGATTTAAAGATCAATCCAAATACGGAAACGGGGGAATACATTGCTTATCTTCTTCCAGAAAAGTATGTAATTAAAACTGTTTCGGCAGGTGCATACAGTGCGACTTCTGCTGATTTTTCAATCTTAGATTTGTCAAATACGATAGAGTCAGACTCTATTTATGCTGACACGGTAGGGACAATTGTAGGAGGAGATTATTTTGGATATCCTGCTGAGAGTAATCCTGTATTCAATGCAAATGATACGCTAAATCATGAGGCGCTTTTGAGTGTGAAAATATCTTCAAACCCTGATACAACTCTTCTTGTTGTTGTAGATACTTTTAGTTTTGATACAAGACAAGACTTTATCTATCGTGTGAGTCCTACCATAGAAATTACTAATAGTGAAGGAGAATCTACTTTTGGAGAAAGTACCTATTCATTTGTAAATGGAGCAGATGTGACAGATACAGCCACTGTGGCGACTATTGAAAGCGATGAAAGTTATTCATTTGGGCATCCTGTTTTCATACAATTGAAATCATACACTATTAAAGCAAGGCTGTTGGAGGTTTATGATAACCCTGATGGAGCAGATGATGACAAGGTGCCAGTAGTTGATGGGAAAATAGAAGTTAGAAATAATCTGGCAATTGACCAATCTCTACAGACAATAGAGCTGAATGCAAAAGGGGAAGCGTCCTACATTTTTACGGCAGGGAATCCTCAGACAACCAAAGATGCTACAATTCCTAATAACAGCTATACAAATCCAATTAATATCACTGCGGTTTCTGGGGAAAGAAGTAATATCAGAACAATTTGGAGAAGCGGAAACCCATTGCGAGGTTTTGTTTTTGGAGGAATTTCTATCGGTAATAACTTTACAACAACTGGACCGACTGTAATTACTACTATTCTGAGAGACCCTCCTGGAAGTAATAGCTCCGCCTCCTTAGAAAAAGGGACAACGATCGAGAGAACTACTAGTTACACAAATAAAATCTCCGAAACCGCAAACGCAGACATTGCCGTTGCTGCAGGAGTAGAAACGAAAATATTCGCAGGAGTAGGAGCCGGAACTATTACAGAAACTGAAGTAACTAATAACTTCAATGTCGGATTTAAAGAAGAGGTAACCTATAATTTTGGGAATGAAACTTCAACTTCAACCACTACTACTTCTACATGGTCAACAAGCGATAGTGATGAGCCTAAGTTTGTAGGAAGTAGTGGAGATGTCTTTGTAGGGCAAGCCTATAATATAATATATGGAGTAACTCAGGATATCACTTTAGTAAGGAAAGCAGTATGTGTGAATACAGCATTAGGCTGTGTGCAAGAAAACGGTAGCAGTACATTTGCAGTAGCAACCAAGAAAGGATTAAGAGTAAGCCCGAAAATTGAGACTGCATTTATATTCACGCAAGAACATATAGAAACGAATGTAATTCCTGGATTAATTGCCTTGAGGGATGAACTTTTAGTCTATAATTCGAGCCCAAGTTCAGTCGGAGCCACTGTTGGCGCACAATACATTTCTTATCTCGAAAATAGTGAAGAGAACAAAGGTAAGTTTGGTTCAAATAACAGAGATGTGAAGATATGGGCAGGTCTTGCAGAAACACCATCGGATGGTTGGGGAGAAACGGGTCCTAGTTATAGAATGATTAGACCTACAGGAATTCCTGCAGACTCTACGGTAATGGATAGTGTTTTCTACTACAATCAGCAAATAAGTCAATGGAAAGATGAATTAGAGAGAAACGAAAAAGTAAAAGTAGAAGCAATTTTGAAAGAAAACATATCTTTTGATGCAGGAGCAACTTTAGAAAAGTCTTTTGCAGTTGATACCACGGAAACTAGTACAAAAGAATTTGAATGGTTTATCAGTGCCTCTGTCTCAAAAGAATTAGGTTTTAACTTTGTTGGAGTGGGTTCTACTGCTACATTAGGTTTGGACGTAGGTGGTGGCGGAAATAAATCGTCTAGTACCGCAACAACAAATTCAACTACTTACAGCTACACTCTTGCCGATGGCGTAGGTGCACCTACGAGTGGACAGTCAGTGTCAGATTTTTATAGTATTGATGTAAAAACACCTAAAGATGGATTTGGGCCTGTATTTAAAACACGAGGAGGGGTGAGTAGTTGCCCTTATGAAGGAAGCGACAAAACGAAATATTACCAACCTGGGCAACACGAGTTACATGCGGCAATGATTCCTGCAGAAAAACCTATGTTGGAAATTGTCAACCCAGTAGTACAAGATATTCCTGCTAATAGAGAGGCTACATTTATACTCAATCTACGAAATGAGTCTACCTTGGCTGGAGATAACTTGTATATTTTGGTGGTAAACAGCAACACCAATCCAAATGGAGCGAAATTTACGATGGATGGAATTCCCGTATCTGAAGATGGAATTGCCATTCCAGTTCCCACTGGGCAGACAATCCAGAAAATATTGAGAATGGGTATAGGACGAGAAGATATTCTTGCCTATGAAGATATTGAGATTGATTTCAAATCTATTTGCGATCCAGATATTGTAAGTCCTAAGAAATTATCTGCCTTTTTTGTCCCAGGTTGTTCTGAAATTACCTTAGATATTCCAACAGATAATTGGGTTTTAAATGCCAATGTCTCGCCAAAAGATACTTTGGCAACCAAGATTACGCAGTATGATTTAGCCTTTAATGATTTTCAAAAAATCCAATTTCAGTATAAATCAGCAGGTTCCGCATTGTGGATTACAGATAAGGAATTTTATAATCAAAATTCAGTTTCCACAGCAGATTATAATGCTATTACAGGAAACAAGGCTTGGATTCAGGATGTGCAGAACACAGGCGCAATCAGCTACCAGTTCCCCATGTCGAGTTTGCCAGACCGAAACTATACAATTCGAGCAAGGGCTTTGTGCGAGACTTCTCCAGGCAATTTTGCGGAAACACCTACCGAAGAACTGACAGGGACGAAAGATACCAAGAGACCAAAAATATTTGGCTCGCCACAACCTGCCAACGGAATTCTGACTGCAAATGATGAAATTTCCGTAAGATTTGATGAGCCGATTGAGGCTGGATTACTCACTCCGTTTAATTTCAGCGTACAAGGCGTTTTGAATGGATTTGAATTGAAACACAAAGCAAGTTTGGATTTTGATGGAGCAAACGACTATGTGAGCATTCCCGCAGGACTGAATTTGGATAATAAATCATTTACAATTTCCGCTTGGGTAAAACGCAAAACCTTCGGGCAGAAGCAAGTCATTTTCTCCAAAGGCAACTTGGCAAATGATTTAATTGAATTTGGATTTGATGCTACGGATAAAATTTATGTGCAAATCGGCTCACAAGTCTTTACATCCAACAGCGCAAATACAGAGAACGATTGGATGCATTTATCTTTCACTTTCGACAAAGGAAATCGTAAGCTATTTGGCTATAAAAACAGCCCAACGGGCAATCGTGCAATTTTCGAGAATGTAGCAATTACCGATTTGTTCACGGGCGAAGGTTCAGTAAATATTGGGCGTTCGGTTATCAATCAGAACGATAACTTCCACGGCAATTTGCATGAACTACGAGTTTGGAGCAAAGCAAGACAACAGGGAGATATTGTTTCCCAAATGTCCAATGCCTTGAGTGGTGGAGAAATTGGTTTGATTGGATATTGGCCATTCAATGAAGCATTCGGGAGTACAGGACAAGATAAGGCAAGGTTCAGAACAGCCCAGGTGTTTTCCGATTGGGAAGTGCTACCAAAAGGTGTAGCAGTCGCTTTCGATGGAACGGATGATTACGTGGAATTACCAACTGCCAACTCGGTAGTAGTTACTGAAGAAACTGATTTCTCAATTGAAATGTGGTTCAAGGGAACTTCGCAAGCAAATGCAACCTTATTTTCCAGTGGAAAAGGTGATAATACAGATACTTTACCAGATGGTAATTTATCTAACCTTGGGAATTGGCAAATAGGCTTCAATGCAACTAGTCAATTAGAATTGAATGCAGGTGGAGAATCCATTGTGTTAGATGCTGATAACCAAATGTATTTGGATGACAATTGGCATCACTTAACCGTTTCTGTTAACCGATTGGGCAACATTAGCATTTTTGTAGATGGCGATTTACAGAAAAGCGAGACTTCTGCAGATTACCCGCCATTGTTTGGTTTAAATATGTGGGTGGGAGCGAGAGGTTTTAAAACCACTACAACTACAACCAGCCGAGACCAATTTTTCAATGGAGAGATTGATGAAGTGCGGATTTGGCAATATGCTAGAAAGCAACAGCAAATCATGCTCACAAGAAATGCCAAATTGGAAGGTGATGAAACAGGCTTGATAGCTTACTACCCATTCGAGAAATTCATAGAATCCAACGGAGTACAAGTAAAAGTGAACTCGTTGAACGACCAGACCGAAGGGCAAGAAGCTTTGCTGGCAACTTTCAATGGCGGAGCAGATTATACTTCGGAAACTCCGAATATTATTGATGCCAGACCAATTACCAAAGTTGATTTTGACTTTGCAGTGAATGTAGATGAAATCATCATCACACCATCGGAAGACCAACGAGCCGCCATTGAAAAATCCATTTTAGAGATTTCCGTGGAGCGAGTGGAAGATAAGTTCGAGAACCGAATTGCCTCGCCAGTTGTCTGGACTGCTTTTGTAGATAGAAATCAGATTATTTGGGGAGAAGATGCCATTTCTTACGAGAAAATTATAAACGAAGGTTTAGAATTTGAAGTGGAGATTGTCAACCGAGGTGGAACGCAAGAAATTTTCACGATTGATAATTTACCTGCTTGGTTAACGGCAAGCCCAAAAACTGGCGAAATCGACCCGATTTCTACCAAAAAAATCACTTTTACAGTTAATTCTGGCTTAAATGTAGGGAGCTATGAAGAGGATATTTTCCTCACTTCCGATTTCGGTTTCAATGAGAAATTGAACTTACAAGTCAGAGTGGAATTGCCGAAACCTACAAACTGGACAATCAACCCAGCAGATTTCCAATTCTCTATGAATGTGGTTTCTCAACTCAAAATCAATGGAAGAATCTCCAACGATAAATATGACGAAGTTGCCGTGTTTGTTGGCGACCAAAACCGTGGAATTGCCCGATTGGAATATTTGCCAGATTATGATAATTACCAAGCATTCCTCACAATTTACAGTAATGTAGAAAGTGGCGACTCGCTCCAATTCAAAATTTGGGATGACAGCGAAGGATTGGTTTATGCAGATGTAACTCCGAAAATCACTTTCAGTACAGATACGAGTTATGGCAGACCTTCTGCCCCATTGCTTTTGGAGACTTCCAATTTTGTAGAGCAGAGAATTACCATGCCAGCAGGTTGGAAATGGGTTTCCTTCAATTTGGAGTCGGACAGTTTGAAAAACCTGAATTACATTTTCAGAAACTTGAACTCGCAGAACAACGATCAAATCAAGACTTATAAAGGTTGGGTAGCCACTTACAACTCGCCCGATGGTTGGTTGCATGGAAGCAACAGATTGGAATTGGATAAATCCTACCAAATGAGAAATTCCCAAACTGGAACAATCATTTATGAGGGAAGAGTGGTAAATCCACTCACAAAATCAATCTCCATCAAAGAAGGTTGGAATCAGATTGGATTTGTACCAAACCAGAATCTCGACTTGAATGAGGCGTTGGCATCTTTCAACGCCACAGACGGAGATATTATCAAATCGCAATATTTATTGGCGGTTTACGATATAAGTTTCGGTTGGATTGGGAATCTGAAATCTTTGCAAGCAGGGCAAGGTTATATGTTGAGAGCACAAACCGCAGGAACTCTGACTTACCCAGAAACCAGCGTAATCAACGGAAGAACGAAGGAAGCCGAAGAGAATGATTTAACACATTTCAACTTAGGGAACTTCAAGCTGAATCCGCACCAATTCCCATTCCAAATGAATATGATGGCGACAATCACGAATCTGCCTTACCAAGATGATTCGGAAACCACCAGATTATTGGCATTGGATGGAGACAAAATTGTGGGAATTGCCAAGGCGCAATTCAATCCGCTTACTGAAAACTACGACTACTTCATGACCATTTATGGTGATGGAACTGCCAAAGAGTTGACTTTCACGCTAACCAATTCGGAAGGCGAGGAAATCAGCAAAGTGATTGAGGCTCTGGATTTTGCCGATAACTCAATTTTAGGAAGAACAGGCAAGCCACTTCCATTGACGTTGACACAAGAAATTGTGTTAGAAAATGGCTTGGACATTTACCCAAATCCATTCTCTACCGAAACTACTTTGCGTTTCAACTTAGTGGAAGATGCAGAAGTGAGTTTGGAAATTGTAGATGCTCTAGGCAGAACAATCCGACAAATTACACAATCTGACCTGAAAGCAGGAAGCCACGAATTTGTTTGGAATGGCGAAACGACCCACGGAACAGAAGTAGCAAGCGGTGTATATTTTGTAAAAGCGCAATTCGGCTCGCAAGTAATTGTGAAAAGAGTGGTTTTAAAATAAGCAAACATGATTGGAACACGGACGCAGGCGTACATGGAGGCTTTGCCTTCACGGATTGACACGGCAAAACGATAACCGTGTTATTCCGTGCCGTGAAACCCGTGTACTCCGAAGGAGTCCGTGTTCCAATCCAATCAAAAAAAGACAACCTTCAACAAACCTAAACATGAAAAAATATCTACTTCTCTTTTTACTGCTCGGATTCGGAAATTCCGCCTTTGCCGCTCGCCCAACTTGGGAAGCTGATTTGGCAAGCAATAGTAGTTTACCTAATACAAGCATGACTATTGTTGCGCAGCTCGATATCATGGGAACAACTTCGGATGATGTACAAGACTTGGTAGCCGCTTTTGTTGGTGGGCAACTCAGAGGAGTTGGGATACCAGATAACTTTGTGAACGCAACAGTAGGAACTGTGGCGCAATTCCAAGTTTATGGCAATCCTGGTGAGGTGTTTACCTTCAAATATTACGATAATAGTGCCGATGTGGAATACACGGCAGTCAACCCAGCAATTACTTTTGCCACCAATTCAACTATTGGTTCAGCAAACAATCCGCTTTTGATAACGGCAAACAATTACCCAACTGATATTTCCCTTTCCAATTCTACAGTTGCAGAAAATTTATCAACAAACACTACGGTTGGAGCTTTCAACACGGCAGATTTGGATGGAGGCGATACTTTTACCTATTCCTTTGCTACGGGAACAGGAAGTACAAATAACACGAGCTTTTCTATTGATGGAAATCAGTTGAAGACTGCGGAAATGTTTAATTTCGAGAGCAAAAGTTTCTATACTATTCGAGTGAAAGTAACTGACTCGCAAGGTGGAACTTTTGAGGAAGCGTTCACTATTTCCATTACGAACGCCAACGACCCAATTACGAATATTGCCATTTCCGATACAATTTTGCAGGAAAATAAACCAACAGGAACAATTGTAGGCACTTTCACAAGCACAGATGAAGATTCGGGAAATACACAATCCTACACTTTAGATAATACGGGCGGATTGGGAACTGACAATGGTTCATTTATTATTGAGGGAACTTCGTTGAAATCCAATGAAATTGCCAACTATGAACTCAAGAAGAATTACCAAATCCAAGTAAAAGGGTCAGATGGAGCAGGAAGTACTTTCTTCAAGCAATTCTCAATTGCAATTACAGATGCGAACGATGCGCCAGACTCCATCCAAATCAGTTCAAACACGATTTTAGAGAATTTAGCAGTAAATAATTCGGTGGGAAACCTCATCACTTTCGACCAAGACACTTTCGATACGCATACTTATACGTTTTACGAATCAGGGAATACGAATGACAATGCAGACTTTATGATTCAAAGTGGAAATCAAATTTTCTCAAATGCCACTTTCGATTATGAAACCGACTCGCTGAAAGAATTGGATATTCGTTCTACAGATAATAATGGGCTTTCGGTTGAGCGCAGAATTACCATCAAAGTTCTTAACCAAAATGATGCGCCAACCAACCTAGAATTAAGTGCCAATTCGGTAGATGAGAACTTGGAAACAGGCGCATTTGTGGGAGAGTTTACTGCGGTAGATGAAGATGCTTTCGGCAACTTTACCTATAGTTTAATTGCAGGAACTGGCTCAACCAACAATGCGAGTTTCCAAATTGTGGATGACACACTCAAAACCAATGAAAAATTTGACTTCGAGACGAAGGATAATTATTCAATTCGGGTACAAGTGCAAGATTTAGATGGCGGAAGTGCCGAACGGATTTTCTCAATCACAATCAATAATGCCAACGATACGACCACAGATATTCAGTTGAGTTCGCTGATTGTAGAAGAAAATAAATTTGTAGGAACTACGGTTGGAGCATTCTCTTCCACAGACCAAGATGTTTCCGATAATTTCACTTACAGTTTGATGGCTGGAGTGGGCGATGCAGACAACTTAGCTTTCAAAACTGTAGGCAGTCAATTGCTGACTGATTCCATTTTCGATTTTGAGCGCAAAAAGACTTACCAAATCAGAGTAAAAAGCACCGATGCAGGTGGCTTGTTCTTCGAGAAAGCATTCACAATCTCAATCCAGAACGTGAACGATGCGCCAACCAAAATCAATTACACTTCAAAATCTATTGAAGAGAATCAGGCAATCGGAACTTCAGTCGGAACACTTTCTACCGAAGACCAAGATGTTAGCGACTCGCACATTTATAGTATAGTTGGCGGAACTGGGCAAGCATTTTTCCTAATCGAAAACGCACTTGTCAAAACTAATCAACTATTGGATTTTGAATCTGACAGTTTATACACGCTCTCAATCCAAACGAGAGATGCCAATGG
>JBLIFI010000002.1:0-31795 GCA_047633715.1 Flammeovirgaceae bacterium | reverse complement strand
CCAACTCATAAAATTGGTCAATTTTATCTTTCTTTTTCTGTTTATAAGTTCGGTAAACCATTGGGATTCCCGTAACCAAAGCCAACAGAATTGAGCCAATCAGTTTGCTGTATCGCTCAATGAAATTGGGTTTATCTCGCTCCAAATACATTCTTGCACCTTCGTGGAGTGGGTAATTCAAATCAGTTCCGTCAAAGTCTTCGGTAATTTGAGTGAGGAGTTGGTTTTTATTTCCCAAATATTGCTTGTTGTTAAAAATGGCTTCGGTTAAGTTATAAATCACATATTTATCAACCTCTTCGTGCGTGTAAAGAATTGCATCTACCGCCACAGTCAAAATAGGCTGGGCTGGCTGTTTCATATAGGTAAATTTGGGAATAATAAATGGATGCGCTGGCCCATGAATCAGGCAAAAACCATCTACCGAAGAACCTTTATAAGCTAAATCGGGGTCTCCCAAGCTGAATATTTTATGCCCTTCGGCAAGCATATTGTAAATCCGCTGATTGTTGAAACCTGTAAGCGCACAGCTAATTGAGATTTTATCGGAAACCACATTTTCTCCGTAAGCAGAATAAACCGTTTGGTATTCATTATCCTCAATTCCGTAGTGTTGAAGGAGTCGATGCATAAAGCTGGATGTTCCGCCTCCTTTTGGGCCAAAACCTACTGTTCTTCCTCGTACCAAATCCGATAAATTGTCTGCTTCAATCGAATCTGGATAGATGATAAAGAGCACTTCTGGGTAGAGTGGTAAAACGGTTTTGATATGATGATTGCCCTTGAAATCTTCAATATCCGAACCCTTAATTTTCGTATCTCCTTGAGCAAAAGCAAAATCTACTTCCAAATTAGAAAGCAGGTGGATATTTCTGTCTGAACCCATATTCTCGCCACTCAGAACTTTGATTTTTACATCAGTTTCCAACTCAAAAAGCTTCGAGAGTTCCTCTCCAACCCGCAAATAAGAGGCACTTTCCGAAGAAGTTGCCATGGTGTAGGTTTTAGAATCTTGGCAGGAAGTGGCTGAAACCCAGAAAACCCCCAGTAGAATAACTCGAAATATAGCTTTCCTCATTGTTATTAGAATTTACTGTTCTGAGATGTTGGAGTAAGTTGGATTGCAAAAATACACATTTAGAATGAAGGTGTGAATCTCCACCATTTTTTGCTAGTTAAGGTAAAAACAATGCGGTTTCTGGGAATTGGGGAATAATCTCACTTTCACATTTTATAACATCTACTCAACCCATTCCCAATTTCGGAATGGGTTGAGTAGTTTTACAGCTTTTCCGAAGAGAACAAACTCCAGAAATGCTCAACTCAATCCGCAACAAACTCCAATCTCCTTATCCTGCCAATTTCCATTGGAAAAACGGCTTGAAATCGGCTTTGCTTTTTGGATTCTTCATTGGTTTCTTCCTGTGGTATTTCCGTCCCTATGACTTTGGAAATCCTTCAAAAATTGGCATCATTTCGAGTTGCTTTGGCTTGATTACCTTTTTCTGCGTGGTTTTTAACTCCATCTTTTTACCGAAATTCCTCCCAAGACTATTCGATGAAGAGCGTTGGGCTTTAGGACGGGAAGTTCTCGCCATTAGTTACAATACGGCTTTTGTTGGATTATTCAACGGCTTTTTTGTGCTGTATTTGTCGCCTTCTGATCATTCACTTCGGGTTTTGTGGGAGTTACAAATAGCCACTTTTTCGGTCGGAGCATTGCCTATTATTGTCTCCACACTTTATAAACAGAACCTTTTGTTGCGGAGGAATTTGGAGAAAGCAAACTCCATCAGTAAAAAAATACAAAGTTCGCAATCCGAAAAACAGGGTTTGGATTCCGAAAAGGAAGTTGGAGAAGTGATTTCCATACTGGCAGAAAATGGAACTGTGGAGTTGGAAATAGCGAGTGCAAACCTGCAATTTGCAAAATCGGAAGGAAACTATTTGGAAATACATTATTCGGAAAATGGAGAATCCAATAGGCAAGTGATTCGGAACACGCTGAAAAGTATGGAGCTTATAGTCTCCAACCAAAAGCACTTTTTCCGTTGCCACAGAAGCTATTTGGTGAATTTGGAGTTGGTTTCTTCTATTTCGGGCAATGCCAGAGGCTATGAGCTCTCGCTCAAGAACTCTAGTCATATTATTCCTGTCTCCAGAGGGAAGATTGAGGCGTTGAAGGAGCGGATTTGAGAAAGAAAACCTGTTTCGTTTGTTTCCAAATTGGATTCTAAAGCATCTTTTTCTTAGACTTCCAACAAAAGTCTTATTTTTGGCAAACTTAGGAGACCAAATTATCACAAATCAAGAAAAATAATGGAATTCAAGAATAACTATGTAATTATAATGGCAGGTGGAATTGGAAGTAGATTCTGGCCATTTAGTCGCACCAATCACCCAAAACAATTTCAAGATATTTTGGGAACTGGGAAAACTCTAATTCAGCAAACCGCAGAAAGATTTGAGGAAATCTGCCCAAAGGAAAATATCTATGTAGTTACCAACGAAAGTTACTACGATTTAGTGAAAGAGCAACTTCCTTTCATGAAAGACGACCAAATTTTGCAAGAGCCTGTGATGAGAAATACAGCTCCGTGCATTGCTTATGCTACCTATAAAATTGCCTCTAAAAACCCAAAGGCAAACATGATTGTCGCTCCAGCCGACCATATCATTACCAAAGAAGAGGAATTTGTTAGAGTAGTGAAATCTGCCATGACAGTAACTGCCAAGGAAAACATTTTGGTAACACTCGGAATTAAACCCAGTCGCCCAGATACGGGTTATGGTTATATCCAATACATTGATGGTCAGCGCAAAGGAGATTTGATGAAAGTGAAGACTTTTACCGAAAAACCTGATTTGACTTTGGCAAAAAGCTTTGTAGAAAGTGGAGATTTCGTTTGGAATGCAGGGATTTTTATCTGGAATGCAGTAGCAATCAAAGAGAAATTCGCCAAATACTTGCCAGACATTGGCGAAGCTTTCCAGGATCTTTCCGATGTGTATTACACAGACAAGGAAGATGAGAAAATGAAAGAAGCCTATTTCCAATGTCGAAATATCTCGATTGATTACGGGATTATGGAGCAAGCTACCAAAGCCTATGTACTTCCCGCAGATTTCGGCTGGTCAGATTTGGGAACTTGGAAATCGCTATTCGCCATTTCTGAGAAAGATGAAAACAATAATGTGTTGCACGGAAATGTATTGACTTATGATACAAAAAACTGCGTAGTCAAAACTCCAGAAGGCAGATTAGTAGTTATTCAAGGTCTGGAGAACTACATTATTGCCGAAAAAGATAATGTTTTACTGATTTGCGAGAAAGACCAAGAGCAAAAAATCAAGCAGTTCGTGGCAGATGTGAAAGACAAGAAGGGAACAGAGTTTTGTTAGGGAAATAATGTAGAGGCGTTGCAATGCAACGTCTCTAAAAAAACAAGGCTAATACTAAAGCTTATAAAGCCATGATTGAATATATAGAAATAAAGAATTTCAAAAGCATTGAGAATCTGAAAATCCCAGGTTTGAAACGTGTGAATTTAATTTCTGGCAGAAACAACACAGGGAAATCTAGTGTATTGGAGGCATTGGTTTTGTATGGTTATGAATGGTCTCCTAAAGGCTTGTTAAAGGTTTTAGGGAACAGAAGAAGAGTTCCTTATTCAGAGCTACAGCTTTATGATATTCGATCTTTATTTAACAGAACCAACACTTCAGATTTCATTGAAATAGGATTTGAAAATAATGTTTGTACAATTTATTCAACTGTTTTTGATTCTAAAAACAGGAATAGCTCTAAGATTAAAGAAGATATAGAGAAGTATAGATATAGCAGAGGGTATGAAATTCACTATTCTTCTGAAATTGAGAAAGCTAAAAAACAGTTCCCAATTGAAAGTATAGACGATGCAGTTAAGTATATTGAAGCAAATGCAGAAGAGGCAGATAAAATAAGATGGATAGCATTTTGCGAAAATAATGAAGAATACCTTTCGGCTCTTTACGATAAAATCACTCTAACTGATTTAGAAAATTCTGTAGTTGAAGGCTTGCAAATCATCGAACCCGATATTGAAAGACTCGCATTTGTTTCAGGTAAAACTGGAGAAGGTCGTCATGCAGTTGTGAAAATGAAAGGCAACGGAATCTATCCGTTGAGTGAAATGGGCGATGGAATCAACCGAATTTTACACATTATACTTTCTTTGGTAAATGCAGAAAACGGTTTTTTACTGATTGATGAAATAGAGAACGGATTGCATTATTCGGCATTGGAACAATTGTGGAAAGTGATTTTTGTACTCTCTGAAAAGTTAAATGTACAAGTTTTTGCCACTACTCACAGCGTTGACTGCATCCAGTCTTTTGCGCTCCATCCTGATGAAGAAAATAAAAATTATTTTAGGTTGGATAAGGTTGATGGAGAGATTACCGTAGAAGATTACTCCTCAGAAGAATTGAAAATAGCTGTTCAGAACGATATTGAAACACGAGCATAATGAGCAGTAAACAACATTTATTGGTAGAGGGCAACAGAGGGCAACGGGGACGAGCATGTCATGTACGCACTTTGCAAGCGGTTCAATTTGATAGAAAGCTTTGATGTGAAATCTCACAATGGAATAGATAAGCTGTTTGGTTCTCTGACAAATTTTGTGGAGGTCGAAATTACTAGATTAAAGAACCTGATTTCTAGCCAATCAAATATAGTTTTCCTCGTTGCGTGTCTCACGCAACATCTTGAATCACATAAATTGTCAGACAACCAGCTGTTTAAGCAACTTCCAGTTGTCTTAAAGAACAAACCCAAAACAATTGGAATTGTAATTGATGCAGACCAAAATATAGAAAAGCGTTGGGAAAGCTTGAAAAAATTACTTTTGCCACTAGGCTATGAGTTCCCTAAGAAACCAACAGAATCAGGAACAATTCTAAGAAGCCTAAACAAAACAACTATTGGGGTTTGGATTATGCCAAACAATAGGCTGAGTGGAATGCTAGAAGACTTTATGAAGTACTTGATTCCAGAAAATGACAAGCTATTGCCAAAAGCGGAATCAATTTTAAAAGAACTCGAAAAGGAAAGTGTTGAAAAATACAAGCCTATTCATCGTTCAAAAGCGTTGGTTCACACTTGGTTGGCTTGGCAAGAAGACCCAGGAACTCCTTTTGGGTTGGCAATTACGAAGAAGTATTTTTCTACCGATGAAGAAAACTGCAAAATATTCATCAATTGGCTAAATGACTTATTCAATCCTACCCAAGGGTAATTTACCACAACTCAGCCCGCAAATTGAATCCTTCCTACTTGCTTTCCCACTTCCTAACTACTACTTTAGTAACAGTTGTAGGTAAAAAAGTTGCAATAGTAATTGAATTATTACTTACTCACTCCACAGAACCACAAATTTACTATGAAGATTGAAGAGGAAATTAAGCAGAGGAAGTTTGATAATGAGTACCAAAAGGCGACTCTGAATATTATCTTCACGGCAAGTTGGCTCTCTAGTCAAATTCATAGTGTGCTGAAGCCTTTCGGAGTTTCCCAAGAGCAGTTTAATGTGTTACGCATTTTGAGAGGGCAACGCCCAAACCCTTGTTCACTCGGTACAATTACCGAACGCATGGTAGATAAAATGTCCAACGCAACCCGTTTGGTAGAGAAACTCCGCAAGAATGGTTTGGTTTCCAGAGAAATCTGCCCAACCAACAGAAGGAAAGTGGATATTTGCATCACAGATGAAGGCATGAAACTCCTCGAAGAAATTGACCCTGCCGTTCTCAAAAAGTTTGAAGAAATTCAACGTGTGGAAGATAAGGACTTGGAAGTTTTGAATGCCATGTTGGATACAATGCGAGGATAAAATTGATGAGATTTGATGATTGGAAATATCCAGAAAGGACACTCTGCTTTTCAATTCCATTGCTTGATAAGTGAAATCCTAATTCAGGTCATTTTCAATTGATGAAATGTGAATCGAAGTTTCTTGACTTCGATTTTACTATTTTTAACTGATGTTACGCAAACTGTTTTTTTTGTTGGATTTCGTAAATCGCTTATCGATGAGAGGAAACCTGTCTTTCCGAAACTCGCCAACAAATCCTGAGAGTTAAGTTAGTATTATGCCGCAAATTTTTGGGAATTTCTTAGAAATTGAAAGCTTGTTTGCACTAAATCTAGCCTTATTCAATTTCAGGCTCAATACATATTTGGTTTCCCCAAAATTGAATGCGAGTGGCTAGTTGCGGTGTTAGCTAAAATCCTCTAAACAAAAAGAAAAATCGGGTCTGAGTAACCAGCAATTTCCACCCGTAAAGCGAAAATTGCCTGATATGAGTTTTAAGTCTCCTAACTTGGGAATCCATTGAATCATGAGCTTTCCTAACTTGAAAAACTACCAAAGTTCTCAATCCTGCTTTAACTTCATTACCTTTGCCGATTCAAAAAGAAACCTTTTTGCCTTCCAATGCTTTATAGCTTGGAAATACAATCACGAAAAATACATGAAAAAGAGATTTTGTCATTTTTGCGGAGCAGGAGAAAAGGAAGTTGAATTTTTAATTGCCGGTTTGCATGCCGACATCTGTAATGGTTGCATTGACCAAGCACAAGGTATTATGGCGAAAGAGCTTGGGGAAGACCCAAAACCTTTGCCTGCTTTGAGCCTGAAAAGTCCAATTGACATTAAGGAGCATTTGGATGAATACATTATAGGACAAACCAAAGCCAAAAAAGTGCTTTCCGTAGCGGTTTACAATCACTACAAGCGTCTGATGCAGAAAATAAAAGACGATGTGGTGGTAGAAAAATCCAACATTGTGATGGTAGGCGAAACTGGAACTGGAAAAACTTTATTGGCAAAAACACTCGCCAAAGTACTCCAAGTACCATTTTGTATTGCCGATGCCACAGTAATTACAGAAGCAGGCTATGTGGGCGAAGATGTGGAAACCATCTTGACCAGATTGCTCCAATCAGCCGACTACAATGTGGCGGCTGCTGAAAGAGGAATTGTTTATGTAGATGAAATGGATAAAATTGCTCGAAAATCGGACAATCCATCCATTACCAGAGACGTAAGTGGCGAAGGAGTGCAACAGGCAATGCTGAAACTTTTGGAAGGAACAATTGTGAATGTTCCACCACAAGGCGGAAGAAAGCACCCAGAACAGAAAATGGTGGCAATCAACACAGAAAATATATTATTTATTTGTGGAGGTGCTTTTGATGGCGTTTCCAAAATAATAGCTAAAAGACTGAACACCAAGCCTTTGGGCTTTGTGAACGATAAAGATAAAGGTGCGGAACTGGATGAGGAAAATTTGTTGCAATATGTAACCTCGCAAGATTTAAAGTCTTTCGGATTGATTCCCGAGCTCATCGGACGTTTGCCAATAGTAGCTCACTTGAACCCGCTTGATAGGGAAGCACTAAGAGCAATACTAACACAACCAAAAAATGCGCTCGTAAAACAATATCAACGCCTTTTCGAAATGGAAGGAATTGAGTTGAGTTTTACTGAATCTGCATTGGAATATATTGTAGATAAGGCAATGGAATTCAAGTTAGGAGCAAGAGGTTTGCGTTCTATTTGCGAGTCAATTATGCTCGATACCATGTTCGATATCTCAATCCAGAAAGCAAATGGTGTGAAGGAAATTATTGTAGATGAAAACTTCGCTCATCGTCATTTCGAGATTTCTGGAGAAGCGTTTAGACTGAAAGCAGCGTAAGACAGTCATGAGTCTTTAGTACAAAGTCTAAAGTTGGGAAACCTTTTTGGGCTTTGAATATGCTGTATTTTGACTACTTGAATTGATGTAATTAAGACTTGAGACTAGTATCTAAAGACTTTGTACTAAATATAAGATTATGGATTTTACAAAAATGATGGGGCAAATGAAAGACATGCAAGCCCGTTTGAAGGAAAGCATGGATAAAGCTCAAGAAAATTTGGCTACTATCACAACTACTTCCGAAGCAGGTGGTGGAACGGTGAAAGCTCAAATGAACGGAAAGCGTGAACTAATTGGTTTGAGCATTGACCCAGAATTACTGAAAACTGAGAACAAGAAAATGGTTCAGGATTTGGTGATTTCCGCTGTGAATATGGCACTCGAAAGTATTGAGCCAAAAATCAAGGAGGAAATGCAAAAATCTACCGAGGGAATTGTCCCGAATATCCCTGGAATGGATATGGGATTTTAAATTCTGCCTTTGAGGAACTGCTGGATTTAGGCTGATTTTTCTATTCTTCCTTTCTCTATAAAAATGCAAGTAACAAATACGCTACTTGCATTTTTGCATTTCTGAACACTTTCCAAAAATTTGTCATTCTTAGCCTTACATTTTTAATTCTCAATTGATGACTCTAGACCGCACCAAAGCACCCGAAGCAAAATCTGTAACTCATTTCAAACTCAAACCTGCTCAGAGTTTCACGCTCGACAATGGCATTCCCGTTTGCGTAGTAAGTGGTGGGAGTCAGCCAATTGCCAATTTACAACTGGTTTTCAATGCAGGGAAATGGCATGAGTCGCAAGAAGGGCAATCTCATTTTACTGGGAAAATGCTTGGAGAAGGCACAAAAGGATTCTCCAACCACGAGATTAGCAAAATATTTGAGCAACATGGTGTTTTTTGGGCAGTAAGTGCCCATTCCGATTGGTTGGAAATGAACTTTTATAGCCTGAACAAGCAACTCAAAAATGTGATGCCCATTATTCAGGAAATGCTTACCAAAGCGACTTTTCCTGAAAAGGAGTTGGAGCAATTGAAAAACACAGCTATTCAGAATAATAAGGTGGATTTGGAGAAATCTAGCTACATGGCGAGCATGAAATTCAAGGAGTTGTTATTTGGGAAAACGCATCCTTACGGTTATTCTTTGAATGCAGAAAACATAGGAAATACCAAAGTAGATTCCCTATTGAAGTTCTACAAGAAAGTAATCCAAGAAAATGGCTTTCAACTATTTTTGGCAGGGGAAATTGAAGAATCCCACATTGAAGAGCTAAACCAATCTATCGGGAAAATTGATTTTGGAAGTTTCAAAGCAGAAAGCCCACAATATGACATTCCCGAGACTAAAGCGGAAACCCACCACATTAATTGGGAAGATGCTTTGCAGTCTGCCTTACGAATTGGCAGAACCATTTTTGTAAAAGGTCACGAAGAGCAAATTCCATTCAACGTAATGAACACAATTTTGGGCGGTTATTTCGGCTCACGATTGATGCAAAACATTCGGGAAGAAAAAGGCTTGACTTATGGAATCCATTCCTCAGTTTCCTTCATGAAAAACACAGGAGTCTGGTTTGTTTCTGCCGATGTCATCAAAGACAAAAAGGAGTTGGCTCTGAAAGAAATCTACTTGGAAATTGAAAGAATGCGAACCGAATTAGTTTCGGAAAAAGAATTGGAACTGGTCAAAAACTACTTGTGTGGAAATTTTGTAAAATCCATCAACTCGCCAATTCCCATTTTGAATTGCCATAAAACAATTATCCAACACAATCTCCCAGCCGATTATTACGATACTTACATTCAGAATGTGAGAGCCGTAACTGCCGAACAAGTGCAGGAAATGGCAAAAAAATATTTGGCAGAAGGAATGTTAGAAGTAGTGGTTGGGTAAAGGAGAAATGTAGATTTGACATCAGTCGAATTGCTAAATCAGTCTGTCATCCACTCATCAAAAAAACTTTAAACCCAACTCATCTTTCGCTATATTCAATAATCCAATAGCAGAAAGAGATGATAAAAGTAGAAAACCTCACTTTTCAATATCCAAAAAACAACACGCCAACCTTAACCAACTTGAATTTCGAGATTGGACGAGGGGAAGTATTTGGTTTTCTTGGGCCTTCCGGAGCGGGAAAAAGCACGACTCAAAAAGTCTTGTACAAAATATTGGAAGGTTTCCAAGGCAATGTGCTGATTGAAGGAAAGCCATTGGGAGATTGGGGAAAGGAATATTATGAGAAAATAGGCGTAGGTTTTGAACTTCCAAATCATTATCTCAAACTCACAGGCAAGGAAAATATGGATTTGTTTGCTTCTTTCTATCCGAATCCAAAAAGGAAGAAAGTTGCAGAACTTTTTGAAATGGTGGGTTTGCAAGATGCGCTCAATAAACCTGTGGAAGCCTATTCCAAGGGAATGAAAGTGCGCTTGAACTTCATAAGAGCAGTTCAGCACAATCCAGACATTTTGTTTTTAGATGAACCCACTTCTGGCTTAGACCCTGTGAATGCGCAAAAAATCAAACAACTCATTTTGGATTTCAAGGCGCAGGGCAAAACCATTTTCATTACCACACACAGCATGGAAACCGCAGATCAACTCTGCGACCGAGTTTCGTTTATTGTAGATGGAAAAATTGAAGTGACCGACTCGCCAACCAACCTAAAAAGCAAATACGGAAAAGAAGCGGTAAAGGTGGAGCTGGAAAATAGCGAAGTCACAGAGTTTTCTTTGCAAAACCTAGGTGAAAATTCCGATTTCCTACATTTCATTCAGCAAGGAAATGTAAAGCGAATCCATACTTTGGAAGCAACTTTGGAAGAGGTTTTCATTCAAGTTACAGGCAAAACCTTGGGCGTATGAAAGCATTTTTCACACAGTTGAAATGGCAATTTATTTTGTTGCAGAAAAACAACATTATCGGAATCAGCTTCGGAGTCACGCTGATTTACGGGCTGATTCTATATTTCCTAAAAGATTCGGAATACATTGATGAATTGCTGGTTTCCCTCGTTTTGAACGACCCTGCGGTAATTGGCTATTTTTTCATTGCCTTGGCAGTTTATTCAGAAATCAAAACTGATGTGCTCAACGCAATTTTCATCACTCCAGTCAATATTCATACATTTCTGATTACCAAAACATTGGCTCTTTCAATAATTGGTGTGCTTTGTTCCGTATTGTTGGCTTTGCCCATAAAAGGGTTGGATTTTAACCTATTTCCTTATTTATTAGGAACTTTTGGAGTTTGCTTATTGGCAACTCTGCTCGGCATCATGATACTGACTTTCGCTTCTGAATTCTTGAATTTCGCCATGCTTTCCATTCCCATATTTTTCATTTTTACAGGAATTTCGCTTTTACATTATTTGAATGTGGTAGATTTAGGCAAGTTGAGTTACTTCTTTCCAATTCAAGGAAGCGTAGATTTAATTGATGGAGCAGTTAGTGGAAAAGAGAATTTCAGTTTGCTGACTTATGCTTCCCTAATTCTCCCAATTCCTTTATTCTATTTTGGCGCATTCAAATTGTTCACACGAAAATTTGTACGGTAATGAATCAGATTCTTAAACTCGCCTTGCTCGATTTCAAGCTCGTTTTCCGAGACCCATCTTTGCGTGCATTCTTAGTTTTTCCAATCGTTCTATTTGCTTTGGTAGTTTGGGGTTTACCCAATCTTATTGAGAAATATGATTTCCTGCAAGAATATTTACCCGTTTTCATGGCAGTTGCATTGATTGAAAACACACAGCTATTCACGTTTATCAGCAGTATGGTACTGATAGACGAGAAGGAAACCAATGTGGCGAAAGTTTACGGAATTTTGCCACTTACCAAGACACAATATGTCGTTTCGAGATTGCTAATTCCCTACCTGATTACGCTCTTCTTAAACCTAATTCTTTTTGCAGTTCAGCCATTTTATTCAGTTGGATTGCTAGAAAGCCTGCTTATTTCTGTGTTAACAGCCTTGGTCGTGCCTGTTTACATATTGGGAATGAATGCCATTGTGAAAAACCGAATGGAGGGAATGGTTTACATCAAGGCGTTTAATATGCTGGTAGTTTTACCAATTGCGGCCTTCTTCGTTCCCACCCAATTCAAACACTTTTTCGGAATTCTACCCACTCATTGGATTTTTCAAAGCATTGCCAACTTGGCAAATGGACTTCCTATACATCTTATGGTTTTGATTGGATTTATATTTCTCGGAGCTTTACTTTGGTTTATCTCCAAGCAGTTTATCAGAACCCATTTTGTTTGATTTTACAACTGTAATAGAATTACAAGAGCCATTATTCTCAAAGAAGTTGCATAAATGTACGTAATTCTGTACATTTGAGTAAAAAAACATAGAAATGAAAGCTCTAACAATTACCTCTCTACGGTCAAAAATGAAGTATTACTTCGATTTGGTAAGTAATTCCATGGAAATTATTGTTGTGCCAAGAGGAAAAAACGAGGATGATGCCGTGGTCATTATGTCTCTGAAAGAGTACAACTCGCTCAAAGAAACTGAACACTTATTATCTACTTCGGCAAACCGTAAAAGATTGGAGGAATCCATGCTACAAGCCAAGAATGAAAATTTGATTTCATATTCTTTGAATGATTAAACTATGGATATCCTGTTTACACAGAATGGCTGGGAAGACTTCGAGTATTGGTTAGAAACAGACTCTTCTGTCGCACTAAAAATCAAAGAACTAATAAAATCTATAAGACAAAAACCATTTGTTGGAATTGGCAAACCCGAACCATTAAAACATGGACTCAAAGGTTATTGGTCAAGAAGAATTACCCAAGAACATCGGCTAGTTTACAAGGTTTTAGGCAAAAAAGGGGTTGACCAAAAGTGCATAATTCTACAATGTAGATTTCATTATGATTAAAAAATCGGTAGTGTGAAAGAGGCAATGCTACTTTATGGATAGTTCGGCACAAGCGGAGTGCCGCCCAGCGTCCGCTCAATGTCATTAAGTTAAGAAAATTGGGGTAGGGCTTACGTCCTACCCTAAATATGTGTCGTCCCGTTGGGACTCAAAACAAAGTCCCAACGGGACGACATACCCTTAGCTTGGTACGTAAGTGCTAAGCAAAAAGGCACTAACTTAACGGTACAAGCAGACGCTTGCGCTATGATTTATTAGTGTTTGAGCATTACCTGTTTACAGCTACCAAAAAAATCCTCTCCACTCAAAAAGAATGAAGAGGATTCTATAATAGAAATCTGAGTTAAATTAAACTTCGCTCAAATTGCCCATAAATTTCTCTATTTCTGTAAAGGAAATTTTATTTTCGTAGTAAGCTCTGCCGAAAATCACTCCATAAATCCCCATGTCATTCAGCTTTTTAATATCATCAATTGTACTGACTCCGCCACTTGCCATCAACTTAAAATCAGGGAATTTCTTCATGATTTCTGTGTAAAGGTCAAAATTTGGACCTTCCAATAAGCCATCTTTTGTAACATCTGAACATTTTACGTATTTGATTCCCTTATCGTGGTAAAACTCCAAATGCTCCATTAAATCTAGGTCAGTAGTTTGTTGCCAACCACCTACTTTAATTTTGCCATTCTCTGCATCGGCACTCAAACACACTTTCTCTCTACCGAAGGAAACCAACCAAGAAGAGAATATATTAGGCTTGCTTACTGCCAAACTTCCTGCCGTAACCATGCTGGCGCCATATTCAAAAACTTTGGCAACTCCACCATCTGTGGAAATTCCACCGCCATAATTCACTTCTAAATCTGTATAACTGGCAATATCTTGCAAGGCGTCATAATTTACGCCTTGTCGAGCTTTCGAGCCATCCAAATCTATCAAATGAATCTTCTTAATTCCATGATTCTCGAAACGAGTGGCAATTTCCAAAGGTTGTTCGCCATAGGCAACTTGCTTTGCAAAATCTCCTTGGGTTAATCGTACTACTTTGCCACCAATTATGGAAATAGAGGGAATTATCTTTATCATATCTTATCGCTCAAATGTGAATTAAATTCTTTTTGGCACACAATAAAAGTGCTTACAAATATAGTAAATAATAGTGAATTTTGCCAATGAATATTCTTGTAAGCGGTTATGTAAATATGCTTTTAGCTGATTTAAAGACCGATATACAAGGATGTACGAATTACGATAGACGATTTTTGATTCTTTAAAAATGCCGAAAATTCAATCTGCTTGTATTGTTCTTCAAGGAAGAAGAACCTATAAAATGACTTTGCTGTTTCCATCTTCGTATTTTCAAATTCCCACATTTGCAAATTCTTCCATCATCGCATTACCAAATCAGCACATCATCAAATCGATTTCTCCACCACAAAAATCATTCGTTCAGATTTGCTAGCATCAAAAGGATTCAACTCATAATCTCCAAAAACATGAATGCAATCTAATTGTGCGAGTTTGAATAAACGTCTGAAATCTGCCTCTGTGAAAGCTTTCACTCGCTCTTGGAACTCAAATTTTTCATCTTCATGCTCGAAGTTGATGGTTTTCACAATCGAGCCATCAATTATTTCTCTTTTTTGCTCAAAAACAATTCCTTCCGATTTGGTCTGGTTTTTATAAACTAATGAGTCAACTACTTTATTGGTATTGAAAAAATCTAATACAAATTTCCCTCCTTTTTTCAGGGAAGCGCAAACTGCCTGAATTGCTGTAATGTGTTCTACTTCCGTTTGGAAATAGCCAAAACTGGTAAACATATTCAGCACAAAATCGAAATAGTCTAGTCGATAAATATCCCGCATATCATGAACAGCAAAGCACAATCGCTCATTTTCAAACTGTTGCGCATGGGCAATACTCTGCTCCGATAAATCCAACCCTACCACATCTAAACCCAACTTATTTAGGAAAATAGAATGCCTTCCTTTTCCGCAAGCTAAATCCATGATTTTATGTTCTGGCTGGATTTTGAGGAAACCAGCGAGATTTTTGATAAAAATACCCGCTTCCGTAGTGTCTCTATGCTTGTAGAGCTTGTGGTAGTAAGGCGAATCGAACCAAGTCCCGAACCATTCGCTTTTCTCTGTATCTTGTTGCTCTTTCGTCATTTAATCAATTCTTTATTCATTGGAAATCGCAAATTTAACACAACCGTTCTATGGAAATGCCTTTTGCAGAGACAAGTTTTAGGATTCCCACATTTGAAATCTCAACTTTCCTTCATCAAGCAATGGATTTTCAGTAATTTAGTGGCAATGCGATTATTCGAAATTTACGAAGGAATCAGTTTTGATTGAGAACCTTGCCTCATTCAAATAAATCCTCCCACCTAAACCTCCAAACTAGTGCTGAAAGGAAAAAGAATATTACTCGGAATCAGCGGAAGTATTGCCGCTTACAAAACCGCATCGCTTGTTCGATTGCTCAAAAAAGAAGGAGCGCACGTTCAGGTAATTATGACTGAATCGGCAACTACTTTCATTACGCCTTTAACTTTAGCAACTCTTTCGGAGAATCCTGTGCTGATTCAGTTCCAAAAAAATGAGTCTGGAGAATGGAACAACCATGTGGAGTTGGGATTATGGGCAGATTTATTCATAATTGCCCCAGCAAGTGCCAACACATTGGGTAAAATGGTAAATGGAATTTGTGATAATTTATTGATTGCTAGTTATTTATCTGCAAGATGTAAAACGGTGGTTTGCCCTGCTATGGATTTGGATATGTATGCCCACCCAAGTACTCAAAGCAATTTGGAGCGATTGCGAGGATACGGAAATTTGGTAATTGACTCGGAAGAAGGCGAATTGGCAAGTGGTTTATCAGGGAAAGGCAGAATGGCAGAACCTGAAACTATTTTAGCTTGGATTGAGAATTTCTTTGCCACCAAACGCAAAGCACTTTTGGGTAAACAGGTAATGATTACTGCCGGTCCCACGCACGAACATCTCGACCCAGTTCGGTTTATTGGCAATAGTTCTTCAGGGAAAATGGGTTACGCAATTGCCACCGCTTTGTGGGAACAAGGCGCAGAAGTTACGCTCATTAGCGGACCTTCCAACGAGAAACTGCCCAGTAAAGAAATTAGCTTGATTCGGGTTACGAACGCACAGGAAATGTTTGAGGTTTCCTCTTTCTACTTTCCACAATCCGACATAGGAATTTTCTCGGCAGCCGTGGCAGATTATTCTCCAAAAGTAGTGGCAAATACAAAAATCAAGAAATCTGACCCGAAAATGATGGTGGAGTTAGAGAAAACCAGAGACATTGCTTTAGAAATGGGAAAACTCAAACAGCCCAATCAAATTACCGTAGGTTTTGCCTTGGAAACAGATAATGAGTTGGAGAATGCAAAAAGGAAGCTTGCCAAGAAAAAATTCGACTTGGTAGTTCTCAATTCGTTACAAGATGATGGCGCAGGTTTCGGCTACGATACCAACAAAGTTACTTTCGTTACCAAAAGTGGTGTAGAATCCTACCCGCTGAAACCGAAAACAGAAGTAGCCAAAGATGTAGTTCAGGCTGTGGTTAAACTCTCGGACGAATTGATGGAAACTTCTGAGGAATAAATTGACGAGTTGGCGAATACTGTAGAACTTCCATGTCCGAAAGTTCATGTATAGTAATGATTGCCAAGATTGGCACAATGGGGTTTGTAGTGCGGGATTCCCATCCCGCTCGATTGTAGGAAAGCTAATTCACACACACACAAAACTGTGTATGAAAAAAACCACAAAATGCAAGAAAAGGACATAAAACTGCTTTGGATGTTTACTCTGAGAATTGCAATGTATACGGGCAAAGAGAATAAAGATGCAATTTCAGCTTTCATACAAGGATATGAAATAGGTAGGGATAATAGATGTGATTTTATTGAAAAGTTAATCGAATCAATTGAGGAAGAGTACAGGATTGAAAGCAGAGCAACGGGTTGGATTGGGCAAATAGGGTGTTTGGCAGACAAACAGAAAACGGATTGAGTTACTATTTTTAAAAGACAGGGTCTCAAAGTTTTGACCAAAGAATTCAATGGACTTCGAAATGCAGAGTTTTCTGATTCGCTAAAGAGCAGAATAAAAGGAAAAATGAGTGGAGTGGAGCATCATTTTCGAAAGGATTGGATAACTGATTGGTTTGGAATTGTTCATTTGGAAGCAGATTGGTTTAAGGAGATATGGTCGGATAAAGAACTAAAGCTAATGACTAAAATCGAAACGGAATTGAATGGCTTTGGGAAAGTATCACTTATAAAAAATGGAGTTAAACCGACAAAAAAATTGAAACATATCTGTGCTAAATTGTATAAGCAAATTGAGTAGTAAAGACATAATGAGAACATGTTTGTTAAGGGCTTTCCTATAAAAAGATTTTTTTTGCGTGAGACACGCAAAAAGGAGATGTTTTCTTTGGTGCGTGTCTCACGCACCATCGCTTAAATCATTGAAATCAGCAGTTTTACTTTTTATAGGAAAGCCCTTCATGTTTGTTTTCTAAATAGTATTCATGATGCTTACATTTTACTTTAAAACCTTAGGCTCTATCGTGAATTTGGTTAAAAGGTATAACAAAACTAAGATTTGAAGAAAATATCTTGTTTTTCGAGTTTGTTAAAACTCGAAAAACAAGCAATAAAACTGGTTCAAGCGGGGCTTCCCAAGCGTCCACACTTGAACCTAATAACTTAAACTTCAAAATCATGAATTGCACTCAGTACCCAAATTCACGATAGAACCAAACCTTATTGTTAAAAAGTCATCTAAAACCTCAAAATCCAACCAACATATTTTACATTAGCCACGCAACCCACAAAATATCTTGCTGTTTTCAACGTAAAGAACACAGCAAACCTTAGAATTCGACTTCCCATGAATAAAAATATAGCTCTCGTAGCAATTGCCCTTTTAGTTTCAGTAAACCTGTTTGGTCAAACCCACAGTTCAGTTTTAATCAAAGAATCAACTCTTCCAGAAAAGCCATTGGTTCAATGGGATTATTGGTACGGGCAACCGTGGGAATATGATGTAGAAATTCCCTTGGCATTTGGCTCGGAAGAGGACTTTTGCAAAGAATTCGAGAAATACATTGACGAGAAATTTGCTCCTGCAACAGCTTATTCAGATGAATGCGGAGATGAAGCTGTTTCCATCAGAGAAGATTTGGAAATTGATGAAGGCTGGTTGACTGACCATGATTATTTTGCCTTATGGGATTCCCAAAATCTCAACTCTTATGGCTTCGATATCAAAAGTTTCAATGAAGCGGTTTCCCTTAAATTATTTGACGAAGCAAAGGAAGAAGGTTGGAGTGTGCCAATCAAAAACACAAAAATCAATTCCAAATATGGAACAAGACGCTCAAGATGGCATCATGGTAGTGATTTAGATTTGGAAATTGGGGATTCTGTTTATGCTGTTTTCGATGGAATTGTACGAATTGCCAAAGTAAACCGTGGTGGCTATGGAAATTATGTGTTGGTTCGCCACAAAAATGGCTTAGAAACTCTCTACGGACATTTAGACGAATATATGGTTGATGAAGGAACGGTTGTGAAAGCAGGGCAAATTATTGGCTGGGGTGGAAACACAGGAAGAAGCACGGGACCACATTTACATTTTGAGGTTCGCTACAATGGACATTCCCTAGACCCAACTCATTTGTTCGATTTCGGCAAAGAGGAAATTGTTGCCATGCAAGATTTTACATTGACGAGAGACCATTTCCAAGATTACATTAAAAGCTTAGAAGCCCAATATCACAGAATTCGCAGAGGAGATTGCCTTTCGATTATTGCGAGAAGATACGGCTCTAGTATCTCCAAAATTTGCCGACTGAATGGAATATCCAGAAGAACTACTTTGAGAATTGGAAGAAGATTGAGAGTGAGGTAAGATTACATCTGAGTAATCAAAAAAACATCATTCTAATCTTTTGCTAAGAAGCACAAGATGACACACCCTTATTTACACAAAAAGAGAGGCCTTTTTTCAAAGAACCTCTCCTCTTTTGCAAGTTGTGAGTTACTGATTGGTTTACGGAAATATTATTAGGGCATTTTCTTAAAGCTATAAGAAATATTGTAAGCAATATTGTAAGCATTTGAGTTTCCTTTTTTCCACCAAATTGTAGCGTAGAAGTTTGTATCACTTGCTGGGTCAATAAATCCGATTACCCAATACAACCAATCAGGGTGAGTTGTGGCAGAGCATCTTGCCCAGTAGCCATCATAACCACCGCTATGATATTCCCCTTCGCCAGAAACTTGATAACCTTCCTTACGAACAATTTTATCTACCATTCCTTTTGCCGTTTCTGAGTAGTCTTTGAAAGGCTCCATGTGCAACCAAGTTGTATTGTCTCCAGAAGTAAACTCCGAGCCTGAGCTGTTTTTTACCTCATGGGTAGTTGGAATAGAGAAAGCCACACCATAATCTTTCCACGTGTATTTGATTGTTTGTGCATTTGCAACGCCTGCTACAAAAAGAAACAGAGCAACTACCATCATTTTGTTTAATAAATTCGCCTTCATAATTTGTACTAGTTTAGTGAAACAATTAGGATTAAACATTTTATTAAGTTCTAGAACCACTGAAATACATTGTTCGAGATTTTGATTATAATTGAACTGTGCATTTACACACAACACTTTCTAATCAACAGAGTGTAACTTGTTATTCTTTATCTCTTAAAATTCTTTGCTGTGATTACATTCGTAAAGCTAGAGCAAGCCAAAAAGAATAGCGAGAAAAGTCGAAGAACAAAGCGGACATTGATGGGGCAAAATTCGGACATTCCGCCTTTGAGGTTTAAAAAAGAGGTTTTAATGGTTGGATTGAGATGTAAAGTATGCGAATTGTAATTTTTATTTTCTGTTTTTTTGGACTGAGTCTTGAGTTTTTTGCTCAAAGCTACATCACTTCTATCCATACTTATGGGGTGGAAGACGGGATGTCGAGCAGGAATGTGAATTGCCTTTTACAAGATTCCAAAAACTTCATTTGGATTGGGACAAACAACGGCTTGAATCGATTCGATGGAACTAGGTTCAAAACCTATACAAGAGAAGAAAATGGATTAAGTAACAATAGCATTCATCAAATTGCCGAAGATGATGAGGCTAATTTATGGTTGCTCTACGGAAAAGATTTTGGAGAATCTACCACGCTAGATATTTTCAACCCTACTACAGAACAAAGGCAATCTGCCACTCGGTCTCTTCAACAACAACTTCCATTCCACCCAAAAAACATTGCAGAAATCACCCAACACAATAAAACCGTATGGATTACCACTTTCCAAGGCGAGGTTTTTAGTTATAGAGATAGAAGGATAGAACTGAAATTCAAGCTTGAACAACGAAATGTTTCTCAGCAATTCTTCCCGACTTTCGGTGGTGGCGGTTGGCTAGTTACCAAGCAAAAGTTATTCAAACTTTCCAAATTCTACGAATTGGAGCAGGAAATCTCCATCAACTTTAATATAGACCGGGTTTTTAGTACAAATTCAGAACAGCAACCTTACTTAGTTGTAGTAGATGACCAGGCTGTTCCGAATGGCGCAGATTCGGTACCCGTCTATCTCTATCTTGGAGAAAAGCGAATTGCGCAATTCCCCAATGATTACACCAATATAATTGCCATAGATTTAGAGAGAAAAGAGATGTGGCTTACTTCTTCAAAAAATGAGAAGGTGGTAGTTTCCGATTTCAAAGCAAAAATTTTGGAAAGTAAAGAAAGTGGATTTGAACGAGATATCAGTTTCTTAGAATATTTGCAAGCACAACTTTGGTACTATTATAAAGGAGAGCAAATTACCCTTGCCCAAACCAATATCACTCCATTCAGCAAATATTTACATAACAAACAAAGTATTTATAATCGGAACTATGGAGTGAGAGGAATGCAGAATATTGGAGATAGCTTACTGTTAGTCAGTGGCTTAGGCTATAGCTACAATCTGAATTTGAAGAACAAAAACTCAGAGCAATTTGCCAGAAAGCTGGTGTATTATGACAGAACCATAGATAAGGATTTCACCAATGGCTTGGCAATTATGAAAGATCGAACTGGCAACTTTTGGATGACCGATGAGAAAATTCGTCTCATAAAATACAATGCAGAAAACGGGATTTATAAACAATTTAAATATACAGAGTCGCTCCAAAAAGCATTTCAAAAAAAGAATAGGCGAGTGCAAGATATTCAGCCAGCCATGCAATGGAGTTTGTTTGAAGATTTACAAGGCAAAATCTGGATTGGACACAAGAATGGGCTTTCCTACTTGGAAAATGAAGACAGCAATTTAAAAATTTTTGGAAAGTTTAATGAATTTGAGAAATTCAAAGGCAGTTCAGTCTTCCATTTCCACCCGACCGAAAAAGGGGCTTGGCTGGCTACTAGCGAAGGGCTTTTTGAGCTCGATACCGAAAAGGGAATTGTAGATTGGGCTCATGCAGATGGAGATGAAAAACATCGGATTCCACACAACACAATTGCCCATATTTTTGAAGATGAGAAAGGTAATTTCTGGCTTGCCAGCAAAGGAGGCGGCTTAATTTGGTGGAATCGAAAAACAGGCAAAACTCAGCAATTTACCACGAAGCAAGGGCTTTCCGACAACATAATTTATGCAGTTTACGGAGATAATTACGGAAAATTGTGGCTGAGTAGCAACCGTGGAATCATGCGTTTCGATAGAGAAACTCACGAAGTCAGCACTTATTTGCCAGAAGATGGTGTTACGCACGAGGAATTTAACACCATTTCCCACCTACAAACCGAAGATGGCACCATCTATTTTGGCGGGTTGAATGGAATTACCAGTTTCCACCCGAAAAATTTTGAATTGAGTCGCAGAGACAGCAAACCACTTCGTATTACTTCTGTACTTCGGCAAGAAGGTGAATCGGGCGATTTGATTGATGAGACAGAAAAATTTCAGCAATTAGAAAAAATAGTGCTGGAAGCTGATGATTTAGGATTCAATTTGGAGTTTTCTTATATGGATTTCCAAAATAGCAAGAATAGATATGCCTACCGAATCCTGGGGATTGATAAAGACTGGAACTATTTGAGCGAGGCAAACATCAGAATCGGGCGTTTGCCTTACGGAAACTATCAGCTGGAAATTCGGGCAGAAGGAAGTTTGGGAGTTTGGGAACAGCCCACTTCTATCAGAATCGAGCAGAGACAACCCATCTATTTGGAGTGGTGGTTTATGATAGTTTCTGCAATTACCATTTTTAGATTTATTTGGGAGTTTATTCGTTTCCGAACTCGGCAACTCAAAAGAAACCAGAAAATTTTGAAAAATGAGGTTGCCAAAAGAACTTCCCAAATTGAGCTGGACAAAGAAATTATTGCCAAACAGGCAAAAGACCTCAAAGAGCTTGACAAACTGAAATCTAAGTTTTTTGCCAATATTTCCCATGAATTACGAACTCCACTTACCTTAGTTCTTGGGCCAATTTCCCAACTTCTCAGCCAAAAAACATCTCCTGAGCAAGAAAGGAAGCTCTTGCTCCATTCAAAAAGAAATGGGGAAAGCTTACTCAAAAAGGTAAATGAGATTCTGGATTTATCGAAAATGGAATCGAATAAATTGGAATTGAAAAAAGAAGTAGTAGAGTTTTACTCTTTTGCTCATACCATTTTTGAGAACTTCCAAATGCAGGCAGAATTAAAAGGAGTAAATTTTGAAATGGATTTTCAGATAGAATCTGACTTCTTCATTTTAGCAGATTCTTACAAGGTTTCCCAAATCCTCAATAACCTACTTTCTAATGCGCTGAAATTTACGCCATCGGGCAAAAATATTTCTTGCAAGATTTGGGAAAAATGCAATCGGCTGAATATTTCTGTTTCTGATACGGGAATTGGGATTTCAGAAGCCGATTTACCTCATGTTTTTGAGCGATTCTATCAATCCAAAAACACGAAAAGTTCTCAGACAGGAACGGGAATTGGTTTGGCACTCTCCAAAGAATTGTCTGAATTGATGAACGGAAATTTGGAAGTGGAAAGCAAATTAGGAGAAAAAACCATATTCAATTTCTCTATTCCAATTAATGAGAAAAGCCGAAAACTGAAAGGTGCATCGGAAAAGCAAAACCAACTACTTTCTAAACTAGCAAGTAAAAACAAGATACAAATCGCAAATAGGAATAGCTGGCAGATTCTCCCAGCTTCAAATCCTGATGAATCTGCGGGAAATCGACATCAGGTTTCAGGTAAAACGCAATCTAACAAAACTGCTTTTACCCAAACTTTCCAAGCAGAAAAAGACAATGTGCTAATTGTAGAAGACAACTCGGAAATGCAGGATTTCATTTCTTCGCTATTGCAAGAAAAATACAATTTGCTACTTGCCAACAATGGTTTGGAAGCAATTGAAATTCTGAATGGAAGCTCCTCTCCCACTCCACAACTGATTCTCTCTGATGTGATGATGCCAGAAATGGATGGTTTTGAATTACTTGATTGGGTAAAATCTGATCAGAAATGGCGAGCAACTCCAATAGTGATGCTCACCGCACGAATTGCCGAGGAAGACAAACTCCACGCACTCACCACAGGTGTGGATGATTATATTACCAAGCCGTTTTCGCCACAAGAATTGTTAGTAAGAATCAAAAACTTATTGGTAAATTCAAAAGAGAGACGGGCTTTTATACAAACTGAATTTAGCTCAATCCAACCTGAAATTAAAAGTAAAACAGGGTTGGGTTCTGCAAAAAATAATGATGATGAAGCGCAAGAAAGCAATTCAATTTCCGAAGTTGACCAAATTTGGGTTGCCCAAGTAGAAGAAGTGATTTTAGAGAAATTAGGCAAGAACGATTTTGGCTTGCAAGCTTTCTCCGAGGCAATGAACCTGAGCGAAAGACAGTTTCGCAGGAATTTGAAGAAAATCACAGGGCTTTCTCCAATCAAGTTTCAGCAGGAAGTGCAATTGCAGAAAGCCAGAAGCTATTTGGAGCGGGGAACTTACCAATCTGTCTCCGAGGTTTCCTATGCTGTGGGTTTCCAAACTGTGAAATATTTCGCCAAATTGTATAAAGCTAGGTTTGGGAAGAACCCGAGTGAGGAGTTGGGTTGAGTGAGTGTTTTATTTTTTCAAGTAGCACATCAAAATCAAGTGATTTGCCATGTATCATACTACTTTGCATTTCTTTGTAATCTGATTTATAATTGCCAAGATGTTCATCAGGTGGAATAATATTCAGACTTTGCAAAGTCAGAGTTTCATAATCCGTAGTTTTCATTGGTGTTAACACTCTTCTATGATTAATGATAGCTTCAAAAAGCTCTGTATTCTTCAGGGCTTTTTTTCCAAATTCTGAGTCTAGTATTTGCCCAATGTCATAGAAATGCCTTGACATTCTTAAATGTCTTATTTTTTCAGATGGCTTCTCAAATTCTTCGTGCAACAAAATTAGCTTCTCTAAAAATGTCTTTTGTGGATTGGTCGCATTAACTATGAATTCTCCCTCTACAAAATCTGTTTCAGGGTAGTGTTTGTCAATTAGTGATTTAAGATTAACCTCTTGATTAGGTTCAATTAAAGACCTTGCACTAACTTCTATCAAAACCCTTTGAGGGAGATAGGATATTTCATCAAATAGAGATTGATAGTTGACTTTAATGGTTTCAGGGTCTTGGTCAGACACTTGCGTGTTTTCGACTATAATTTTATACAAACTCTTGTCAACGCCATAGGCAGTAAGTTGTTTTGTAAGTAATCTGGCTAAATCCTGAGAAACGAATGTGTGACACGCTCGTCTTAATTTACGAATTTGTCCCTTTGACAAATCTCCCTCAAATCCCAAATATTGTCTGTCAATACCTAAGTCAATATCTTCTGAAAATCGTTGAATTAAGTTGAATGCCTTACTTAATGAAGTGCCTCCTTTGAATATTAAATGACCTGCTAATTCAGAGGTAAATATCATTCGTAGCATTAGACTAACCCAAGCATCTTTTTCAACAGCTTGTGGAGGAAGGTTGGTTTTTACTCCAATTTGAGTAAACAACTCTATTTGTTCTTCTTGCGATAATGTTAGCCAGTTATTCATTTACGCACTATTATTTTTTGCATCCAAACTGGTGCGTTTTTCAAATTTTGATAGATTAGCTCTCGTTCATCACTTTGATCAATTACCGTCTGTATTTTATCAATCTGTTCTTCTGTAACATTTTTTTCTCCAATAGCTTTGAATGCTTGAATGATAAGATTTGTCAATCGATGTTCAATGCTGAGATTTTTTGTGTTCGTCTTTTTAAATTGAATAGTTTGTTTTCCCACTTTTATGTTTCTAGCTGAGCCATCCGTTAAGAATACAACCTTCATAGGTATTTGAGTTGATAAGCCTAATAAATTCAACGCTGTTGACCCTGTTGCAATTATTCTGGCTTTGTCCCGTTTTACAATAGCTTTTGCAATTTGCTCTGCATGTGGATAGATTATACCCAATCTTTCATGCTTTTTAGGTACAAAATATATCCCTTTAGCAATGCGTTCAACCTTTCCTTTTTTGACCAATCGTTGCAAAGACTTACGTACAGCCTCATAGTTACCGAGCTTGGTAAAGTCTGAGATAAAGAATATTTCACCTTTACCAATCTTATTTTCTATGGTTTCAAAATCTAACATTGTCCCAAAAATAGTAAATAAATGGGACAATTATTGTTTTAATCCATACATAATGTCCCGAAAAAAGATAAAATTCGGGACATTATTCTTTATTAATGAACTTGTTTAAAAGTAATTTAGATTTGAGACTGAAATCTGTTGAAAGCCAGAATAGCATTCATAAAGTTGTTTGATTTCAGTAGGAAGTGCAATTGCAGAAAGCCAGAAGCTATTTGGAGCGGGGAACTTACCAATCTGTCTCCGAGGTTTCCTATGCAGTCGGTTTCCAAACCGTGAAATATTTCGTCAAATTGTATAAAGCTAGGTTTGGGAAAAATCCGAGTGAGGAGTTGGGTTGAACTTGTGTTTTAGTTTAATTGACACCAAGTTGTCTTGAAATATAAATGAGCAAAAATTGTCTAAAAGGAGCTTTTTTATCATTCAAAAGCATATTTCTTTTATTTTCTAAAAAAGGTCGAGCATCGTGTTTGTTGTTGGCTTTTATGATTCTAAAAGCATCCATTATCCCTTTTAGAACATCATCTCTTCTTTTTTCAACTAAATCAGTATGGTTCAAGTTTAGAATTTCTATAAAAGCTTGAATTTGTTGAGCAATTTGGTTCTTTGAACTATCAAACGAATGTTTCTTTAAAGAAGGACTTACCCGAATGACTCCATCAGAACCTACATCAAAGTATGCGTGGTTATTTGAATCTGTAACTTCCGCATTTTTATAAAACACAATTGGAGGCAAAAGTTTATTTCCTCTTTCTACATCGCAATGAGCTCTGTTGGCGGTGTCTTTTCCCAAAGAATTTTTACATACAGCAAGTAAATTGTGATAGACTGTGGATAAGTTCACGTTGAAAGACTTTGGAATAAAGTGTTCTATTGATGCTTGCTCTGAGGTCAAGGTTCTTTGGCAATAAGCACATAATCCATTTTGTTCCTTTAAAAGAAACTGCTTGGCTTTACTGAGATTCATCAAACTTCCAGCATCAGAACTGTAATCGTAAGACATGTTGCCGTTTCCTTTTGTAAACCAAACCTCCCATTCTTCTGGAGGCAACGCACTCTTTTCAATGTACTGCATCCGAAATTGTTTTAGACTGATTCCATTCCAATAAAGCTTTTGCATTCTGAATATCTCTATCTTCCTCACCTAACAAAATCGTTAGGTTTTCCAGCAGGAGAGAAGCTTCCTCGTTTTCATTATTATCAATCTTACTGAAAAGCGATTCAATTTTTTGTTTGGTTGCTACATGTCGATCATGCCCTCCCAAAATAGTTCTCAGCACATTATTTACTTCCTTACCAAAGTATTTTTCATCACAAACCTTTATTTCATTACCCTCTAAAACGTAGAGCGTACCACAATTAAAGTTCGCAACCACAGTTGGGCTGTGTGTAGTAATAAAGAATTGAATATTTGGATATAACTTATGCAAAAGGTCTAATGACTTCTCTTGCCATTTAGGATGCAAATGCAAATCTATTTCATCAATTGTAATCACTCCGTTGACCTGCTTCAATTCTTCTAATGTGAGAAAAGGATTGAGTTGCGAGGCTCTCCAAGTAATATCAATCATTAAATACAGCAAGTTTCTGAACCCGTCTGAATGGTATTTCAATGGAAGTGCTTTACCATTAAATTCCAAGTATAATTCGTTGTCATATTCAGCGTCAGGATATATTTTCAATGGAAAGTTACTAGGCAATTCCATGAAATGCTTGAGAGCTTGCCTTATAACCTCCTCTACATTTTCCAAAACCAAATTAGTATCGGCTATTTCCTTGATAGCTAAAGTCGCTCTTTTAGCGGTTGCCTTGCCTAGCCAATCGTCAAGAATTGGCTTAATAGCAGAATCTTCCAAACATTGCAAATAACCATTCTGTCTGCCCCTTTTAGGGTCATAAGTTTGTTTTGATGATTGACTAGCATCTTTAAATAGTCTTTGCGTAGAGTAATAGGCTATGATTGGCGCAGTTGATTCATTATCAATATCTTCGAAGCGATTGAAAAAGGACTCTCCAAAATTTTTCAAGTTAGCTGTTTTTTTGCTGTCATTGCTGTTGAAGCTTCTACTCCGAGACCATGTTCCAATGCCTTCTGCGGATGCTTCAATGATAGTTGAAGATTCTCTTATACCATTTGTGATTTTAATTTCATCAGAATCTATCGTCCTTTGAGAGTTTTGTGATTTCCCAGAACCAAAATAAGAGCCAACAGCTATGTTTATTGCTTCTAAAATACTCGTTTTCCCACTTCCATTTGCACCTACAAATAAATTAATACCTTCTTTGAAATCAACTTCTAAGTGAGTATAGTTTTTGAAATTAGTTACTTCTAATTTATCTATTTTGAGTTTTGGGTTTTCCATGTGAGCTATATAATTGCCTTCAAATGATGTCAAATATACTAACTCTTTTATAGAAAATGTTAGTGTATTTAATGATTGTAGAGTAAAACAGAACCTGCTAAGCTACTCTTATTGGCTTTCTAAAACTTTACAAAGCAAAACTTGGGGAGAACTCGAGTGAGCAGATGAATTTACATTTCAATTGAAAATAGAGAATCCAAAAAAAAGCCTGAAAGTAATTTCCAGGCTTCTAACTATTTTATGAAACTGTTTTCTGCTCTAATTCGGCTTCTGCAATAAATCTAAGAACTCAATAGAAGTTACTTCCATTTTATGCACTACATCAGAGATTTGACGCACAATGTAGTTGTAGGTTACATAAGCCAAAATTCCTACGAAAAGTCCTCCTGCCGTGGTAATCATCGCTTCATAAATTCCCGAAGCGAGTAGTTTTGGGCTTACTGCGCCTTCCTCTTGTGCAATGGCAATAAATGCAGAAATCATTCCCATTACCGTTCCGAAAAAGCCAATCATTGGGGCAGTTCCAGAAATAGTTGCCAATACGGAAACGTTTTTCTCCAATCGGTAAATTTCCAGTTTTCCTGTGTTCTCAATGGCAACTTCAATGTTTTTAAGCGAACCGCCAATATGCTCCAAACCCTGAATCAGCATTTTTGCCATTGGCGTTCCATCTTGTAAACAAACCGCTTTGGCACGTTCAATATCGCCATCAATTACGGCAGCTTTCACTTTTTCCAGAATGGCTTCTGGGGCAACTTGCGCTTTTTTAATTACGGTAAGTCTTTCTATGAAAACATAACTTGCGATAATGGACAAAATGCCCAAAACAACCATAATCCAGCCACCTTCTTTAATAAGGTCGAGCAAAGGTACGCTTTGAGTTACATCGGAAACCAAACCTGTGCTCAAAGAGTCAGTTTGAATTTGTAATAATAAGCTAGTTAAGTCCATATAATTAGTTGGTTATTTAGATTTAAGACGTAAATGGGATTTATTCAAATGATTGATTAAAAATGTTTTTTTGGAATATAAAAAGGACTTTATTTTTTTGTGAAAACATTTCCACATTCTCAAATTAGTAAAAGAGATTAAATAAATGACTCCATAATGACATAGGAACGGGAAATAAATAAACTACTTTTTTATCGTAGTTTATTTTTGAGGCTAGTCTAGGTAAAAAAAATAAGGGATAGCATCGCTATCGTATATTTTTTTTACGAAGAATAGACCAAAAAGAAACAAGAGAAAAAGTAGCATTTTATTTGATTCCCGTTCCGTAGTTAGTTTTCTTGTCAAGATTGCGTAAAAAATTCAGCATAATGTATTTATAGTTATGGTTCGGCATTCCGATTTTTTAGGTGATTTTGACCAGGAAAATAACAAGTCAAATGGGGTTAGTTATTTATAATCTTTTACTTAGCTAATTTTCACATTTCCTAATTTGCCAACACCCACGCTCCAGGGAAATCTTTGCCCACACGCTTGGCTTTGCCTACTGCATTGCTTTTGGCTTCATAATCATCTACCGAAACCCGAGTTCTTCCACTCATTTTCAGGATTTTTGCACCAGGGTAGCCAATTTTATTTGCCTTGGCAATTGCCTTCTTTGCAGCCGCATCATTGGTAAAACTTCCTATGATGATATAAAAACGATTCGTTTTGGAGCTCACAATCCCGCCAGTAGTTGCGCCACGGTCATTATTCTCAGGCTTCTCTACTTTCTCCTCTGTTTTATCTTCCTCCTTGTTGTCTCCTTCTTTGAGTTTATCCTTTTCTATTGTCTCCTTCCCAGCCTCTTTGTCCACTCTTTCTTTATCTTTTTCTATCAGCGTGATTTTCTTATCATCCAACTCGCTGTCTTTCTTATCATCTACCAATTCCTTGTCATCTGCGCTACCTGTGAAATAAGCGGCAAGCGAGCGATAAGCATCTGGTTTGAAAACCAAGAATATCAGAATCAGCGCAATCAAAACCAAAGGAACAAGAATTGCCTTCAGCAATAAACTTGAACTCGTAGGCTCTGCTGGTACTGCATTCACAACCACAGGTACAAGTGGGCGAACCGTCAACTTTGGCAAACCGAAACTTTCAGAAGCTATTTGTGCCTCCTCTTCCGAGAAAAACTCAATCCCTCCCGCTTCATTTGCTCGGAAAAACCCTAAACCTTCCACCGTAGATTTCCCTCCTGAAGAAGTATTACTTTTTACCGAATTTACAAAATCCCCCAAATCCTCTTCCAATTGTTCTGCGGAATAGCCCGATTTGTACAGGTAATCAGTCACAGAACCCTTGCCCGAAGGATTGGTTTCTTCCGAAAATTCAATTGTTTCTGCTGGAGGCGCAATCACTCCGCCCTGTTCTTGCACAGAAGCACCGACATGGGAAATGAGAAAAGTGCCCAAACTAGGTACAACAGCCATTCCCTTCTCTCGCAACAATGCTTTTATTCCCTCTTCTATCTTCATTTTTCCAAAAAAAGTATGCTCAATTCATCTTTCAAGTTAATCACTTGTCAGTAAAAATACAAAGACTTACCAATTATAAACACGATTGGCTTGATTTGGGGTATTTTGCATGGTTGGATTTCGCAACTTGTTCATTGATGAGAAGAAATCAGGCTTTTCGAAAGTCGCCAACAAATCCTGAGAGTCAACTCAGCTGGTTAGATGTCGCCAATTTTGGGGAATCGTTTACAATTCGAACGCTTTTCATCTTAAACCAAACCTATCAAACTCCAAGCTCAATTCCCATTTAGTTTCCCCAAAATTGAATGCGGACGGCCAGTTGCGGACGGCTTTGCGGTGTTAACTACAAAGCCGTCCGCAACTGGCCGTAAATGAAAAATCCCTTACTCTACCCGATTGTTTGGTAGTGTTCAACTATGGTATGGAAACCAGAAGATTTAGATTTACTGAATCTTACCCTACGCTCCAAATAAGCCCTTCAAGTTGTTTAATAAATCCGAAAAACACCTTTCATACTTTAATCGAGCATTACCTAAAATACACTACAATCATAAAAAAACTTTAGGAAAGCTCAATATTTACTTTCTGATTTTCCATTTGTTGCTTTATTTATTTCATCGCTATACAAACTCAGTTACTCTATTTAAACAAATTTGCCTTGATGATTCTCGCGTTCATCTCTGCAATATTACTGATAGATATTCCCTCGGGGCATTCCACTTCGCATGCACCTGTGAAGGAGCAATTCCCGAATCCTTCTTCTTCCATCTGCTTGGTCATGTCTAATACTCGGCTGTGTTCCTCTGGTTTCCCTTGCGGAAGAGAGTTGAGATGATTGATTTTTGCGGAGGTAAAAAGTGCTGCAGAGGAATTTTTGCAAGTTGCCACGCAAGCTCCACAACCAATACAAACGGCAGCATCCATTGCCTTTTCGGAAACCTCTTTCCCTATCAAAATGGAATTTGCTTCAGGGGCAGTTCCTGTCTTGGCACTAATGTAAGCACCTTGTTCTATCACTCTGTCAAAGGCAGACCTATCTACAATCAAATCCTTGATAATTGGGAAAGCTTTCGCCCTCCAAGGTTCTATAATTATAGTTTCGCCATCTTTGAAACTTCTTAGGTGGAGTTGACAAGTCGTGATGTTATCATGTGGCCCATGTGCCCGTCCGTTTATAAACACACCACATTGACCACAAATTCCTTCCCTACAATCATATTCAAAGGCAATTACTGGCTTATTCCTGAGTACCAACTCTTCATTCAATTGGTCGAGTACCTCCAGAAGAGACATGCCTTCTGACAAACCATCCACAGTATAATCCACCAACTTTCCTTTTGCCGATGGCAATTCCTGTCTCCATATTCTGAATAGTATCTTCATGGTTATTTATAAAAGTAGCAAGACACAAGTATCATGTATCATGTCAATAAATAAAGTATTGATTATCAGTTTTTTAGCAATCGTATAGCATCGGCTACTATACTACTGGACATGACACAATTATGTAGGTTTAAGCCTTATATTTTGTTTTCCAAAATTGGAGAATACATAATCTATGAAAAGTACAATGTCTAAGAAAAGTGGAGCAAGAGTACCATACCCCTT
>JBLIFI010000001.1:0-38031 GCA_047633715.1 Flammeovirgaceae bacterium | reverse complement strand
TAAAACTCGAAAAACAAGCAATAAAACTGGTTCAAGCGGGGCTTCCCAAGCGTCCACACTTGAACCTAATAACTTAAACTTCAAAATCATGAATTGCACTCAATACCCAAATTCACGATAGAACCACTTTATTTTTGTGGTTCTCTGACAAATTTTGTGGAGGTCGAAATTACTCGATTAAAGAACCTGATTTCTAGCCAATCAAATATAGTTTTCCTCGTTGCATGTCTCACGTAACACCTTGAATCACAAAAATTGTCAGACAAGCATTTTTGTTATGTATATATGAGAACATACTACTGTACAAAAGTAAAACTGTGCCTGTCAGCGTGACTCTGGTCAGAACCGTTCCACGGTTGCCGTCAGTTCTGACAGTTCTCGGTAGGATCGGATGGCCGATGTCATTGCTCTCAACTTCTCAAATCCGATGCGACTCCGAGGAAAATGAAAAATGTATAGTAGTATGATATGAGAACTATTTTTAGTAAAACCTGCAAGAACTGGTTGTCTTATCATTCTCGTATACTTATCAAACTGGGTGTTAATCCAAAGTATGCAGTAATCTCAAAAATCAAACCTCCATACACAATTCCTAAAAGAGCGGAAAAGACAACGTTTATAAGCAATACTTTTGAAAGTTTCACAAGGATTGGTTTTTTGCTTCTTTTGGTCAAAACATGGAGAGCAAAAGGAATAATGAGCAGATAAATAGGGATTCTCATCATGGGACTCAATGCCCAAATATCTCCTTCAATAATATAACTCAGGCATACCAAGCCAAATAGAACCAAAGAAACTACCAATCCGAGTATTATCTCTGTCAGATTAATCTGCTTTTTTCTAATGTGTTTGATGGATTGAATTAGTGAATATATTCCGATGCATAATGCACCAAATATGAAAGGTAAGAGTATAATTCCCATGTTGTTCCTGTTTAGAGGTTTTGACTATTTGTTGTAGCAGGGCTTTTGTTCCATCATGGTGTATTATGAGTTAATATAAGCAATACGATTTGACTCATGAACTGGTTTATTACCAATCAATCATAGAGTTCTTCTAACATTTTTTTTTGCTTCACTCAAATTTTCCGAGTCCTCCAAGAGGATATATGCATAAGTACTTCAATCAAAAAAAACTAAAAACCATGAAATTCACAAGAAAAGTAGAAACATATTTGGAAGGCGGAGTAAAAGATAGAAAAAGTGAGTTTTCTACGGATAGTGGAGTTTTGGATAAATCGACTTACTGCTTCAAACAAAAGCAAGTTTGTGGAAATCGCTAATAAAGCCAAAGAGGTTTGCCCAGTTTCCAAACTATTCAAAACGGAAATGAGCTTAGATGTTAAGTTGAATGCTTAGTAGGAAGAACAAATTGATATAACTTGGCTCTCTATGCTTTTTAAGTGTAGAGGTTTTTGGTTTCCAATCAATTCTACTGAAAAATGTTAATTCTCCTATCTAAAAATACACCTTTTGAAACCATTTTGCTTAAAATTCGATTCTTAGAATTAGGCAATTCCTTCGTAAATTTGCCAAATCACTTACTCAACTCGCCAAATCGCATGAAGAAGTTTATCGGCATATTTATTCTGATTCTCCAAAGTTTCGTTTCCTTCTCCCAATTCGCTACCGAATCTAAGTTGGCAACTGGGAAACTATATAAGTTGGAAGTTTCCGAAACTGGAGTTTATAAGATTTCCCATAATTTCTTGACTTCCAATGGAGTCAATTTGAATGGAGTGAACCCAAACCAAGTGCAGATTTTGGGGCATGAAGGCGGAATGTTACCACAAGCTAATTCGGCAATCCGAACAGATGATTTACAGGCTTTCATCACTTTTGTTTCTGGTGGCGCAGACAATAGCTTCGATGCAGGAGATTTTATCTTGTTTTATGCCGAAGGTGCAGATAAACTCACTTATTTCCAGTCGGAGAAAGTGCTTCTGAAAGAAACGAACTTGTATTCCACAAAAAATTCTGTTTTCCTAAAAATTGGAAACAGCAATTCCTCACAAATTCTCGAACAAGCCAACATCACAGGCTCGACTTTCTCTGCAAATTATTTTGATGGTATTGCCTATGTTGAACCCGAAAACTTCAATCTGCTCACTTCTGGCAGAGATTGGTATAGCGATGAATACAATTTCAATACCGAAGAAAGTTTCAATTTCCAACTAGAAGGGATTGTACCTAATTCGGAAATCAGAGCAAAAATTCAGGTGATGACTCGTTCCTCGGCAGTAAGTAGCTTCGATTTCAAACTGAATGAAAGTGCTTTGGGAAATCTCCAAGCGGACTCTCGCCCCGATGGAGTTTATGTAGTTCAGGCAAGAGCAAATAGTCAAGTTTTCTCACTTAATTCGAGTAGTTTAAATACCGATTCGGGAATCAAAATTGACTTAACCTATAATAAAGGTAATTCGAGTTCAAGAGGCTATTTGGATTTTATTGCCATCAATGCCAAGCGAACTTTGAAACTCTACGGAGCACAAACCAGTTTCCGAAATATTGAATCGTTAAACCATTCAATTTCCAAATTTACGGTCTCCAACCTAAAAACGAGTTCAGTAATTTGGGATATTTCCAACCCACTCCAACCCAAAAAACAGGCTTTTAATTTGAATGGCACAATTGGAGAATTCCAAGTTGAAACCAATTCGAGTTTAAAGGAATTTGTGGTTTTCAACCCTTCGGAAATTATAAAATCGCCCCAATCTATTAGCGAAATTCAAAACCAAAATTTGCACGGGCTTTCCACTCCAAACTTACTAATTGTTACGCATCCGTTGTTTAGGCAACAAGCCGATGAATTGGCAGATTTGCGTAGAAACCATGATAAATTGACAGTGGAAGTGGTAGAAACTCAAACGGTTTATAATGAATTTGCTGCTGGAAAAGCCGATGTTTCCGCCATTCGGGACTTTGCGAGAATGCTGTATTTGAAAGAACCCAACAAGCTGAAATATTTGTTGCTTTTTGGAGATGCTTCCTACAATTACAAGGATGGAGTGAGCAGTTTCGTGCCTATTTACGAGTCAAGAAACTCTTTCAATCCTGTCAGTACCTATTCTTCGGACGATTATTTTGGCTTTTTTGAGACTAATGAAGGCGAGTGGGCAGAGTCTGGGGCAACCAGCACGCACACCTTGGAAATTGGTGTAGGAAGACTTCCTGCAAAAACTCCGACCGAAGCACAAACCATGGTCAATAAACTCACTCGCTATACTACCAATTTGAAAAGCTTAGGGAAGTGGCGAAAAAATATTGTACTCACAGCCGATGATGGCGATTTTAACACACATCAAAGACATGCAGATATTTTGGGCAAAATTTCCGAAGAGGGTTATCCGACCTACAACGTAAATCGACTTTTTGTGGATGCCTACCCGCAAGTGATTTTGAACGGGGGAAAAACTTCTTTAGTGATGCGAGAGAAAATTAAGAAGTTTGCTGAGGATGGCTCGCTGATTATCAATTTTACGGGGCATGGTAACGAAAGAGGTTGGGCGAGTGAGAATATTTTGAATAATAATGATATTGAGAGTTGGAATAATCTAGATAATTTGCCTCTGTTGGTAACTGCCACTTGCGAGTTTGGCAGATACGATGATCCAAGCCAAGTTTCTGGTGCGGAGTTGTCTTTGAAAAGTGAAATTGGTGGGGCAATCGGCTTGTTAACCACCACTCGCCCTGTGTTTTCTTCCTCGAACTTGACAATCAATAAGGCATTTTACGAATCGGTTTTTGAACCAATTGATGGGGAAATGCCAAGAATTGGCGATGTTATCCGAATCACTAAAAATAACTCAATTCAAGGTGTCAATAACCGTAATTTTTCACTCTTGGGCGATCCTTCCATGCGTTTGGCTTACCCAGAATTGGAGACCAAAATTACTGAGATGAAATTTGAGAGTGGAAGTTCCACAAATTCTATTTCCGCTCTAGATAAGGTAATTCTAAGTGGCGAAATACAAGAAAATAGCATGATTTCAAGCAGTTTCAATGGCGAGTTGGATGTGGTGGTTTTTGAGAAACCTGTGAGCATTACCACTTTAGGAGATGATAGCGAGAATAATCAAATGACTTTCCAAAGCATAGAAAGTGAGATTTTCAAAGGGAAAGCAAGTGTAGTGAATGGGGAATTTACTTTCACTTTGGTAGTCCCGAAAGATATTGATTACCAATTGGGAGAAGGTAAAATTAGCCTTTACGCCAAAGATGAAACGCAAAATAAAGATGCAGGTGGATTTTACTTATTCGAGATTGGCGGAAGTAGCTCAAACCCGACCTCCGACTCTGAAGCTCCAACTGCTGCCGTTTTCCTGAACGATGAGAATTTCCAAAATGGACAAACTGTTTCCCGACAGCCGTTGGTCATTGCCACGCTTTCCGATGCAAGTGGTTTCAACTTCACAGGTTTGGGAGTTGGGCACGACTTGACAATCAGCATAGATGAAGATGAGTATTTGTATGAAGTGAACGAGTTTTTCGAGCCAGTTTTAGATGATTTCACAAAAGGAAATCTCCAATTCCAAATTCCCGATGCGCTAGAACCTGGCAAGCACACACTCAAGTTTACAGTTTTCGATACGCATAATAATGGTAGGGAAATAGAACTGGATTTTGTGGTAACTGGCGAATTGAAAATCGAATCACTCTTGGCATTCCCGAACCCGATGCAAAACCAAACTACATTTTCCTTCACGCACAATCGGGCAGGAGACAAGCTTTCGGTCGGATTACAAATTTACGATATGACTGGAAAATTAGTTTCCACCTTCCAAGGCAATTTTTTTAATTCCGAGGCACAAATGAATATTCTCGATTGGGATGGAACGGGAAATTCGGGAAGCCGACTTGGAAATGGATTGTACATATACAAAATCTCCGTACAAGCATTTACCGATGGTGCAACTATTTCTAGAACTGGAAAGGTGATCATAGATAGATAGAATAGATGGTTGGATTGTCAGATGGCTAGATTGTTAGTGTTCAAAATTTTCCATATTCGAGATACAAAGTTTGTTTTGTGCCTCGAATTTTATCTGTCGCTCGCTTATTAGCGAGTGGCGCAAGGTGTCGGCTTCTAGCCGAATTAAATATAAATTTTTGCCTATTATGCTAAAATTAACTCTCCTATTTTCTCTGCTCTTAACCAGTTCTTGTATGTCAACCGCTCAAGAAATCTCTTCTCACAAATGGGAAAATCGGGTTTTAGTTGTTTTGGCAGGTGATTTGGAAAACCCAATCCTGAAAAAGCAAATTGAAGAATTGACAAAGCACAAAGTTGGATTGAGTGAGCGGAAACTGGTTATCTATATTTCCACTCCAACAAAAATGAAGCAAGGGTTGGATTTAGAAAGTTGGGAAACCTCCAATAAAACTTACAACAAATACAAAGGTTCAAAGTCTGGCTTTGAGATTATTCTGATTGGATTGGATGGCGGAGTCAAATCAAGAAACGAAAATTTCACTCCAACCGCAACCCTTTTTACTTTGATTGACGGAATGCCAATGAGAAGGCAGGAAATTCGTAGAAAAGGGAAATGGTAATGAGTGGTATTTTGCAATTCCCGCAAAATAATAGGAAATTGTTGGTTAGAATAAACTTGATAAACGCTAACCAACTCTCTAATGCTCGGACATCTCCAACCTTCCACTTGCAGTCTGGATTCTGAAACCAGGGCAAACTATCAAAATTTTTACTGCTCAATTTGTGCCAGTCTCCGAAAGCAAAATGGCTTACTCGACTCGCTTTTCATCAATAATGAATTGACGCTTGTGCTGCTGGCATTTGAGAAATATATGGTGGGCGAACAGATAAAAACTCCATGCCCTTCTGCTGTTTTTACCATAAAAAACAACGCGACTTCGCACCCAGCGATTGATGTGGCAGCCAGAATCTCCGTTTTGCTTGGTTGGGTAAAAGCAACCGATTGGCAAGTAGATAAACCCAAGATCCACAAGAGACTTGTAAAGGCTTGGATGGATGGAAAGGCAAAAAAACTACTGCCAAAAATGTCAGACAACTTCCAACAAGTTTTGGAAAACTACATTTCCCTAACCAAAACCGACTCCACAGACTATGAATATGTGAGAAGCCAATCAGGTTTGCTTTCCGCTTCGGCAGTTCAGGAAATTGGGCAGAAAACTTCTGCTTCAAATGAGGAACTTTCCCAAATTGCAGATTTATTCCAACTCACAGGTGAACTTATTTCTGTCTCCGACCATCTGTTGGATTTAGATGAAGATTTATTTGAGAACCAATACAATCCAATCATTTTCGAGGCGAAAAAAGACCAGCAAAGTGTTTCGGATAAATATTATTGGCTATTGAGCAAGTTCAACCAGCTCCAACGGGAAATAAAAACGCTTCATTCAGAATTGCACAAAACAGAGGTAGTTGGATTCAGCTTTTGGAAAGCTTTCTCCCAATCCCTTGAAAAAATGGAGCAGGAAATCAGAAGCAACAAACCCATTTTCATGACCGATTCCCCAGCCGATGAAGTCGTTTTCCAATTGGTAATGGCAGATTTTGTGGATATTTCAGGAGTCTGCTGTGACGGCTCTCCGCAAATGAGTCAATGTTGTTGCCATGGCGGACATTGCCCTTGCGATAATTGCTGTAAAGGCGGTGGCGGTGGTTGCCCTTGTACAGGCTGTTGTAAAGGAGGTGGAGGCGTTTGTCCTTGTACAAGTTGTTGCAATAATTGTAGTAATTGCGGAAACGGGTGCAGTCAATGTGGCGATGGATGCGGAAGCTGTTGTGATAGTTGTAAATGTGAAGGTAGTAACTGTAAGGGTTGTAATTCGGGTAGTTCTGATTGTTGTAGTTTTAATATTTGTTGTGATTGCGATTGTGGAAGCTGCTGTGGTAATTCCTCCTCTGGCGGGAATAAAGAACTGTTTGATTTTGACCCGAAATCTCTCAAGAATATGAAAGATTCTCTTAAAAGAGAAGAAATGGAGGAAATTGGACGAAAACTAGATAGTCTTATAAAAAATGATCTGAATAATGCAGAAGAGTTGCAAAAAATACTGAAAGAATTGCAAAAATAATATTCTTACAACTTTGCATGAGTGAAAATCATTACCTAATTTCAGTAAGAATTTAGGCAATACGATTGTTTTCAATCGGTTGTTAGTATGAAAATGAACCCATTTAAAACTCACTCTAAAATGAAAAAACTCATTACAAGCGTACAGGTAGTTCTGTTGCTATTATTCATGAGCTACGCTACCATGGCTCAAACCACAGTAAGTGGTAAAGTTACCGATGCAGATGGTGGAGAACCTTTAGTAGGCGTGAATATTGTCATTGAAGGAACTGTAAAAGGAACAGTTACAAAGATTGATGGAACCTATTCTGTCAAAGTCAGCGAAGTTCCTGCAAAATTGGTCTTCTCTATGATTGGATTTACCACCCAAAAAATGGATGTAACCGCCACTACTACTACTTTAGATGTAGTGATGGAAGAATTGGTTATGTTAGGAGAAGAAGTAGTCATTTCTGCCAATCGAACAGAAGAAAGTATTTTGGAATCTCCAGTAACAGTTGAGAAAATGGATATTCTCAATATCCAGCAAACAGCTTCACCCTCTTTTTATGATGGGCTGGAGAATTTGAAAGGTGTGAATGCTGTAAAAGGTAGTTTGACTTTTACTTCAATCAATACCAGGGGTTTTGCTGCTGTTGCCAACACTCGATTTGTTCAGTTAATGGACGGAATGGATAACGCTTCTCCACTTTTGAACTTCCCTACGGGAAATATCGTGGGTATTTCCGAGTTGGACATGGAAAGTATGGAACTAGTTCCTGGAGCTGCTTCAGCACTTTATGGGCCAAATGCTTTCAATGGTATTCTGTTTATGAATAGTAAAAATCCATTTGAATATCAAGGTTTAAGCGCTACTGTAAAAGTCGGAGCAACTGATTCTGAAGAAGGTGGAACGGCACCTTATTCTAATTTTGGAGTGAGATATGCGAAAGCAATCAATGATAAATTTGCATTTAAAGCAACTGTTGATATATTAGATGCTGAAGATTGGAGAGCAACCAGATATGACGAAGGAAGAAATGTTACAGGAACATCTTCTGGGGCATTAGGGAGCGAAACTTTTGATGGTTTGAATCAATATGGAGATGAAAACTTAGTAAATCTTCCATTCTTTTCCAGTACTACTGGCATTGGGTCTATTGCTGCTTTGAATGCAGGAGTATCAGGTGCATTATCTAACAATCCAAATTTTCTTGCTGCGTTTGGAAATGATACCGTTGCAACACAAATGGCAATTTCGTCATTCATGGACACCTTAGGTATGGTTTCTTTACGAAGAAGAGGGATTAATGAGCAAGATTTGCTCAATAACAATGATGCAAGAAGTATTAAATTATCTGCTGCTTTACATTATAAAATCAACGATAATTTAGAAGCTAGTTATTCTTTCAGAAGAGGAAGTGGATCTACTATCTATCAAGGTGGAGAGAGATATGCTTTAAGAGGTTTTTCTCAGACTTTCAATAAACTAGAATTGAAAGGCTCGAACTTCTTTGTGAGAGGTTATATGTCTCAGACTGATGCAGGAGATTCCTACAATTTATCTGCTGTTGGAGCACTTGCTAATGAATCTTTTAGTGCGACATCTACTAGTTTTATACCAACATACTTAGGTACTTTAGTTGGGACTCAATTTGGAACTGCACTTGCTGGTGGAGATCCTGCAACAACATTGGTAGCAAATACAGCTCTTGCAAGAGCTGCTGCGGAAGCTAGCACACCAGCAGTTGGTTCTGCTGAGTTTAATAATGCAGTTGAGACAGTTAGAAACACACTTTTCCAAAGAGGAGGAGCAAAATTAGTAGATGAATCTAAACTTTATCATGCAGAATTCAACTATCAATTTGACCAAATTGAGGTGGTTGATATTCAGGTTGGTGGTAACTGGAGACAATACGATTTGTTTTCTAATGGAACAGTATTTAATGAAGATCCTGATGGAGATGGTAATTTTGATAGAATTAAAATCAATGAGTACGGGTTTTATACTCAGATTTCAAAAAAATTGATGGATGATAGATTAAAATTGGCTGCTTCTATCAGATATGATAAAAATGAAAACTTTGATGGACAAGTAAATCCTAGGGCTTCGATAGTGTATTCTGCTGGAGAAAGTAAGAATCACAATTTTAGAACTTCTTTTCAAACGGGTTTTAGAAATCCAGATTCACAAGCACAATTTATCTTCTTTCCATTAGGAACGACTACTTTGATTGGTGGAACACCAGCAAATGCTGAAAGATATAAATTGTACGGATTCCCATTGGATGCTACTGATGGAGGAGTTCTCTCTGCAGCAACAAGACAGCCAATTGCATTAGAATATGTAAAACCAGAAAGACTCTCCTCATTTGAGGTTGGGTATAAAGGTAGGGTCGCTAAAGGAAAAGTTCTTTTAGATTTGAACTACTATTATAGTGGTTACCAAGACTTTATTGTTCAAAGAAACGTCATATCAAAAGTTGCTACTACGCAAGGTTCTACGGTTTTACCAGCAGGAAGTCCATTTAGAACTTATACAAATGCAGAAAATGACCTTTCTTCACAGGGAATTGGTTTAGGTGTTGCTTACCAACTACCAAAAGGTTATAGAATTGATGGAAGTTATAACTGGGCTACTTTCGATGAAGGTGATGCGGATCCAGGCTTTGAAGCTGGTTTCAATACACCAGAGAATAGATTTAAAGTTTCTTTGAGTAACAGAGAAGTTGTGAAAAACTTAGGTTTCAATTTGGCTTATCGTTGGCAAGAAGGATTCTTCTGGCAGAATAGCTTTGCAATTGGAGACATAGATTCTTATTCTACACTTGATGCACAAATCAATTACAAAATTGAATCTATTAAAACGATGGTTAAGTTAGGGGCTACTAACTTGTTCGGAGATGAGTATGTAACTAATGTGGGCGGGCCAAATATTGGTTCTCTTTACTACATCTCGCTTACTTTCGATGAGTTTATGAGATAGTATTTTTTTTGAAATAGAAAAATAGCCTCAAAAATTTCAAAACCATTCCAAGCTTCTGTTTGGAATGGTTTTGTTTTTTCTGTAAATCGATAGAAAATAGTATAGAATGATTATCTCAATTCCATAGAGTGAAAAAAACAGATTTCAAAATGGAAAAAGACAAACCAAGGCTTGCCAGATTAACCGCTATTTTGACCCAACTCCAATCCAAAAGAGTCGTAAGTGCTCGGGAAATCGCTGAAAAACATGATGTGAGCATACGTACAATCTATCGGGATATTCGCATTTTGGAGCAGTCAGGAATTCCCATTTTCACTCAGGAAGGGAAAGGCTATTCCATCGTGGAAAACTATAAGTTGCCTCCTGTTATGTTCACAGAAAAAGAAGCTCATGCCCTAATTACTGCCGAGCAAATGATCAGCAGAAATAAAGATGCTTCTTTGGCAAAAGAGTATGGCAAGGCAATTGAAAAAATAAAAGCCATCCTCAACTATTCCCAAAAAGATAAGGTTAATTTGTTAGCAGACAGGCTTCAAATTAGGATAAATCAAGGAAGTGAACACACAAGCAATCATCTTATCGAAATCCAACAGGCAATTACGAACTATCAGGTTTTGGAAATAGAGTACCTTTCTCTAAAGCAGGAATTGAGCAAAAGGGAAATAGAGCCTTACGCACTTGTTCATACAAATGAGAATTGGATTCTGATTGCCCATTGTCGGTTAAGAAATGACTTCAGAGCATTCCGACTGGATTGTATTCGTTCTTTGAAAGCATTACAAAATAGCTTTGAACCTCATGAAATATCTCTCCAAAAGTATTTTGATTCATTTTTTGAAAAATAGATTTCAACCCCTGACATACCGTTGACACAAGCGGGCTCTACCTTTGTTTCAAATCAAAAAAAGGAACTAATGGAAAAGAAAAAAGTGGAGTCATTTAAGGTAATTGGGATTTCTGTGAGAACAACCAACGAGAATAATCAAGGGGCGACTGATATCGGAAATTTGTGGAATCGGTTTATGGCAGAGAATATTGTAAGCCAAATTCCGAATAAATTAGAGAATAGTGTTTTCGCTATTTACACCAACTATGAAAGTGATTACACCAAAGCTTATGATACTGTTTTGGGTTGCAAAGTGAGTTCCTTCGACACCATTCCCGATGGAATGATTGGGCATATAGTTGAAGGGGGAGATTTCAGTAAATTCATTTCAAAAGGAAAATTGTTCGATGGAATTGTCCATAAATCTTGGTTGGAGATATGGAATACTGATTTAGATAGAACTTACAAATCTGATTATGAGGTTTATGGAGAGAAAGCACAAAACCCAGATAATGCAGAAGTAGAGATTTTTGTAGGAGTGAAATAATCGCAAATGAAACTGTAGCTGACGGACTCTTGTCTGTCGGAATCGTACTGATGTAATTTAGAAGTAAAAACCCTTTTTGGAGTATTCCAAAAGGGGTTTTCTATTCGATTTTTTCCAAATCTACAATTCAGCATATTCCACCTGATTCATATAAGCTTCTTTTTTTACTCCAAAATTATTCAGCATAATTGGCAGAATATCGCAGGTTGGAAGTTGCGAATTTGGCGAATTTGAAGCTGACTGAGTTGGATGATAAGAGAATAGATGTCCTTCGGGAATGTGATAAGCTGTGGAGGACGATTTGTCTTGGATGACCAGATTATCCATTCCGCTGTCTTCGAGTGCAATTTCCTTATTGCCAATTCTGATGTTTATTTCTTTCAAATTCCGATGCCCTAAATCCACAGAGAAGAAGCAGTTTTCACGCTCTCGGAAAGACATTGGTTCGCCATTCACAGTCATATTCTCCAAAGATTCAATGAATTTGAGGCGGTAATTTTCCGATACAAAAAAGTTGAATTGTGGCATCATGGCAGGCATAATTTTGAATTCGTTGGAGTCAGTAACTCCAACCATATTCATAAATTTATCAAAGTTCTCAATGTACAACTCAGTTTCCCTCGGCTCGCATTCTACTGCTTCTTGTCCCATGCTAGAAGAAAAAACAAGTTTGTAATCTGGATTTTTATCTACAAAATCACCTAACCTTTTTAACATATCATCTGTCCAATCCATCGCAAAGAGAATTTCATTGCTATACGTGTTGAGCCATTGGTCGTCATAATTCATCTTCTCGTATTCCGCAGGGAATGAAGCTGCCCAATACCTGTGCAAGCTCGAAGCTACATGATTCGTGAAAAAAGTAACGAAATCAGGTTTTTTGGTGGCGAGCAGCTTATAAAATACATCGAAAGACAACACAGTCTGATAAGTTCGCCTTCTGACAACCTTCCAGGAAGAGACTTTTTCCTCTGCCAATTGCTTGCCAATACTCGCCATCGTCTTGAATTTGAAACCCAAACTTGTGCTGTTCAGCAATAATTTTGCACCATCCACAATAGGAGTAGAGCCATCTACATTTCTGGTAGATTGCCTAGAAAGTTTCAGATTGAATTTCTGGAAAATCTCTACATTTTTCGGATGTGAAGCATGATGTGCGGCAAAAATATCGGGAACATAGAAACTATAATTTTCAGGGTTTTCAGGCAAAGGGTAGGAGTGGAGTGAGCCGAACACGCCAGTCTTGATTTTGTTTTTGGCTAGAATATTCCAAATTGTTGGAAATTCTTTATCTACCAAAGTCATGTTTTGGTTGAAATCGGCAATGAAATGCTTGGAACTCGGCACGCCACGGTGTAAAGTTGGCCATGTATTCCATGGGGAAAGATGCCCTTCATTTTCTGAATAAGTCTCATATTTCTTGAGCTTGGAAAAATTTTTGGCAAGCCAGGAGTTCGGTCTGTGTTTTATATAGTAATCAAAAATCCTAAGTGGGACTTCGTTCAGTTCAAAGAAGATAATCTTGTTCATGCTAATTGGTTTTTGGGAAATTCTTATTCAAATTCCCAGCTTGTTCAAATACAGATTTTACATTGCATTTCAATTTGTTGCAAATGTAGCAATACAATACAACTATGATTACGATTTTATCTGATTCATGTTTGAATAATCAATGATTTCGCTCAATTGAACTTGTTAAAGGTTTTGAATGGCCAATCATCACATTCTTCCCTCATCTGCAAAACTGTAAAATCCTTCGTTTGTGAAAATCAGATGGTCGAGTACACTAATTTCCAATAATTTGCCACCTTCCTTTACTTTTTTCGTCAAATTTATATCTGCTTGGCTTGGTTGGAGATTCCCCGAAGGATGATTGTGAACGAGAATCATGGCACTCGCCAATTCGTCTAAAGCTCGTTTGAAAATGATTTTCGGGTCGGCAACTGTTCCCGAAACTCCCCCAGAGCTAATTCGTTCTTTGCGGATTACCTGATTTGCCCGATTGAGCAATAAAACCCAGAACTCCTCAAATTCCAAATCCAATAAATCTGGTTTAATTACACTGTAAGCATCTTGTGCACAAGTGATTTTAGGCTTTCTGAAAACTTCTCCTTCCTTCCGTCTTCTGCCCAATTCTAGCGCACTCATAATGGTAAGTGCCTTTGCCTCGCCAATTCCTTTAATGGTTTTTAAGTCGTTCAATCCAAACTTTGCTAATTCATTCAAGTTGTTTTCAGCCTTATTCAAAATAAGCTTGCTGACTTCCACCGCACTCATTTCCCGTGTTCCCGACCCGATCAGAATAGCAATTAACTCCGCATCAGAAAGTGCCGATTTACCTTTCAGCATCAGTTTTTCTCTCGGTCGGTCTTCTTCCGCCCAATTTTTAATGCTTAATTCGGATTTTTGATAAGGGGTTTCCATGTGTGTTAGGCTGTTTTTTTGTAGGTTCTGTTTGAATGGAATTAACCCTGACAGGGCTAAATTATTAAAACTAACTGCTGAATAATCAGGAAGCCCTGTCAGGGTTTTAAATAGATATTGATTATATTCTACAACTTCATAAATCCAAAATATTTTACTTTGTTCCCTTCCTCAACTGCTTATTTCGTTGCAATCTTTTCAGTAAGCTCGAAGTAATAGTCAAGAAATTCGCCTCAGTAATCATTCCCACTAACTTGGATTTATTGACTACAGGTAAGCAACCAATTTTGTTTTCACGCATAATGTCCATTGCTTCCAAAACGGTTGCTTCTGGGTGGATTGTGATGGGTTTTTTAATCATCATTTCCCCAATTTTCTTTTCACCTACTTTTTTATCACGGCATTTTTCGGAGAAATACCTGAGCAAGCCACGCACAGTCAGTAAGCCAATCAAATCGCCATCTTTGCTTTCAATGGGCAAGTATCTGATTTGTTGCCAATCCATCATATCGGCAGCCAAATCGGGAATATCTTCTTTGGAAACCGTGAAAATATCGATAGTCATAAACTCTTCTACCAAAAGCGAAGAAGGGGTCCAATCTACAATGCTACTAATATGCGCCAATTCCCATTCGTGGATTGGTTTTTCTGTTTTCTGATACTGCAACATGGCAGCCACTAATGCAGTAGCGGCTTCTTCTTTGCCCGACTCCTTAATGAGTTGCCCATAAGATTCTACAATCCATCTTGCACCAGTTCTGCTCGTGGTATTTCTTTCTTCAATTATTCCGAGGTATTTATCTATCTCTGATTGGTTGACATTGGCTTTTTTCAATCCTGCACGAGCCATTGGGAGAAGTTCTTTCTCAATCAATTCTTGGTCTGAAATGAGTTTATTATTGACCCAATTGTATTTTATTCCGTGTCCATTTTTGGCGGCTTTCAAGAAATTGGATTTGGCATCATCGAAATCCAACACCTTTGTAATATCTGGGTAAACATCTTCAAATCCGTTCATTACACCAATCCAAAAGGCAGAGTTGGCAACTTCATCTACCACGGTTGGGCCTGCGGGAAGAATCCTGTTCTCAATTCGCAAATGAGGCATTCCGTTCGGGCTTACTCCATAACACGGTCTGTTCCAGCGGTAAACAGTAGAATTATGAATGCTCAAGGCTTTGAGTTTTGGAGTGATTCCTTCTTCTAGTAATTTGAGAACATCTTCCTCAATATCAGTAATAAGTAGCGCTTTGAAACGAACTATGTCTTCTTTATATAAATCCAAAATCGAATTTTCTAGCCAACGAGAGCCAAAAGTTACTCTTGGGCTAGAATAACGCAAATGGTCTCCCGTAACTCGTGTATCTACCGATTGCTGGAAAAGGGCAATTCTGGTTTCGCTCCAAAGCCTTTTCCCAAAAAGCATGGGCGAGTTAGAGGCAAGCGCCATAACTGGTGCTGCAATTGCCTGTGCCACATTGTATTTCTGTACAAATTCATCGGGGCGGACTTGCAAATGGACTTGGAAACTAGTGTTGCAGGCCTCAATCAGAGCAGAAGTCTGTTTGATATTCAATTCGTCTAAGCCTTCGATTTTTAGCTGGTGTCCTTCGCCACGCAACTTATTGATAGATTCAATCAAAGCATAATATCTATCAATAGGAGTGAGGTTTTCAATTCCCAAATCGAATTTTCTGATTGTGGGCAGTATTCCAGTTAAAAGAGGTTCAACCTCATGCTCTACGGCAGCAGTTTTAAATGCGTCCATAAATCCTTTTATTTGATTCTCGAAATTGGTAAAGCAGTCGTCTTTGAAAGGAACTGGGTCAAGATTAGCTTCCAAATTGAAACGTGCCAGTTCGGTGGTAAAGTTCGGGTTGTTGAGTGATTTGAGCATTTCCACCGCTTTCGGGGCGGGTCTTCCATGTTCATCTATCAAACACATTTCCTGCTCTGCGCCAATCATCATCTGCCCTTTCTCGAACAAATCGTCTTTGAGCATTTTGTCTAGTGCCTGAATGTCTCGAAGGAGAAACTTCGTGAATGTATTCAGCTCGCTTTGCGATGCAGCAATTCTTACGCCTTTTGCTCCCATATTTGTTGATTTAAGCACTTTGTGCCAAGTGGATGTACGATTTTAGATGTACGAAATGTGGTTTGTTATTAAATTTTTAATAATCTGATTTTTAGTATTTTATGTTTTTTTTTCGTCAGTTTTAGTCTGCAAAAAAAAACTATCTCAAACAATCGGTCTTCAAAAGTAGAAAGTGTTTTTTGTTGGATTTAGTAACTCGTTTGTTGATGAGAAGAAATCCGTCTTCACAAAACTCGTCTCAACACCTGAGAGTTTAACCAGCTGGTCGTGTGTCACCAATTTTGGGGAGCGGTTTGCTAATTTGAACGCTTTTTATCCCAAATTCAATCCAACTAAACTTTAGCATCCATTTTACTTTCCTTTCCCCAAAATTGAATGCGAACAGCTATTTATGGTGTTAACTTTAAGTCTATAACCTTAGTACAGGACAAAAAGTAAAGTGAATCCCTCGGAGTAGTTCCACAATGGAATTGCACAGGACTCTCCGAGGGGTTGAACACGTATGAATGAAAAAATGTCATGTACTTAGGTCTATAATGAAAAAGGACTTTGAGTCAAATTTCCAATTCCACACTAAAGAGAAGAAAAAAAAACTGCTTTTCAAAGCTGAAATTAGGATATATATTTATTGTTTTGCCATTTTAGTGAAAATAATGGCAAAATAGAATGGCAATTTTTCAAATCCACCAACAGAAACTATATTCGTAGCGTGGTTGGATTGAGAAAAAATTGGTAGTTGTAAACATATAATGCTGCTTTTGGATATTTATGATTTATTGTTGCTTTAGTATTACCTATTTAACACTACCAAAAAAATCTAACGAGAAGTCAATTATTGTAAGTTTAAAGAGTAGAAAAGGATTTTATTTTTCAGCCAAATGGAAGAGAACAACGAGTTTTTTGAGAGTAGAGTGAATTTGTCTCCACTTAAAAATGCTGTTTTGCAAATAAAAGCAGAAGTAGGGAAAATAGTGATTGGACAGCACAAAATGGTAGATTTACTCATTGCCACAATCTTGGCAGAAGGTCATGCCCTGATTGAGGGAGTTCCTGGAGTTGCCAAAACACTCACTGCCAAAATTATTTCCAGAATTATTTCGGTAGATTTTTCAAGAATCCAGTTCACACCCGATTTAATGCCTTCCGATGTGTTGGGGACTAGCATTTTCAATGTAAAAACTTCGGAGTTTGAATACAAGAAAGGACCCATATTTTCAAACATCGTACTGATTGATGAAATCAACCGTGCGCCTGCCAAAACGCAAGCCGCTTTGTTTGAGGTAATGGAAGAGAAACAAATTTCGATGGATGGTGAAGTCCACAAAATGGAACGCCCGTTTATGGTGTTGGCAACACAAAATCCGATTGAGCAGGAAGGAACTTACCGACTCCCAGAAGCACAACTCGACCGTTTTCTTTTCAAAATTGAAGTAGGCTACCCAAAATTATCAGAAGAGATTGAAATTCTGACGAGCTTCCATGAGCGTAAAAATCAGAATGATTTGAATACTATTTCGGCAGTCATGAATGCTTCCGAGTTGGAAAGCTTCCGAGATGTGGTGAAATCCATCAAAATAGAAAAAAGCATTTTGGAATACATTGCCAAAATCGTAAACACGACCCGAAATTATCCTGCGCTCTATTTGGGCGCATCTCCACGAGCTTCTATTGCCATTATGAAAAGTGCACAGGCAATTGCGGCTATGCAAGGCAGAGATTTTATCACTCCAGACGATGTGAAGTTTATAACTGAGCCCGTATTGATACACCGAATTATGCTCACTCCAGAAAAGGAAATGGAAGGAGCAACAGCCGCACAAGTAATTCAGCAAATTGTGGAGAGTGTGGAGGTGCCGAGGTAATACAGATAAGAAATGTGTATTGAATCTAAAAACTTACTTTGCTAATTATATACTTGCTTCCCAAGCATTTTAATTTTAAATTCAACTAATAAACAACAGAACAATTATCCACACTCACTCACTTTCATGCTAATTGCAAGAAGCACCATATTGGTTTTAATTTACTTGGTTTTTTACCAAGCGAGTTGCTTTGCCCAATCGCATGATAAAGCTGACAGTATCCAAAAGAAACTTGCCAACTACGGTTCGTCCGATACGGCAAGAGTTTCCTATTTAATTGAGCTTTCAGAGATTTACCTCCGCTCTATTCCCGAGAAATCTCTCCAATATGCTACTGAGGCGTATGAAATAGTAGAGCATTCCACAGATTATGAAAAGAAAGTAGCCACTACTAATGCCCAAGGAGTTGCCTATGAATATCTAGGCAAATTCGAAATTGCAATTCAAAAATATGACGAAGCCAGAAAGATTTCCAAAGGCGCAGATTATGAATCTGGTTTGGTAAAAGCGTACGGCAACTTGGCAATTAGCTACGAACGGCTAAGTATATTCGATAGTGCCATGATTTTTTACCAGAAAGCCCTGACATTGGCTGTGGAGTTGGGCGAAAAGATGGAAATAGCAGATAATTATTTCAATCTTGGCAATTTATATGCGACTCGTGGAGATTACGATAATGCAATGACGTACTATAAAAGTGCGATGAATGGGTATAATGAAATCTCTTCAGAGGAGAGTGTTTGTCTTACCTATTTAGAAATTGGAAATATCCATCAGAAAAAAGGACACTTCCCTACTGCACTCGATTATTATATGAGAGGCTTCAAAATTGCAGAACGTATTGGCGATGAAAAATATTTGGCAAGATGTAATAATAGTATCGGGCAGTTATATTTCGACCAAAAAGATTGGTCAAAAGCACTCAAGCACTTCAATCGTGCGCTCAATGTGATGATTGAGTATGGGCAGACTTATTCCCTCCCTCCAATCTACAAAAATATTGGAGCAGTTTTGATTGAGAAAAAGCAATATGACCAAGCGTTGAAAACACTTCGTAGAGGCTATGAAATAAGTACTAAAAACAGGACGAATATTGAGTCAAGCACGCTTCTTTACTATATAGGCTTTGCCTATCAGAAAAAAAATGATTTTTCTAGGGCGGAGGGATATTATAAGCAAGCTTTCGAGATGAAAGAAGAGGTAGAAGACAAGTTCGGAATGATAGAACTATTGCTGAGGCTTGGAGAAATCTACGAAATCAAAGGGAAAAGTAATGATGCTATTGAAGCAATGAAAAAAGCTTATCTCACTTCCCAAGAGTTGAATGCGGAAGACGGAATGAAGAAGGCATCAGAAGATTTGTCAAGCATTTATAGGAATATGGGCGATTATGAAAAGGCATTTTTATACCAATCCGAAGTACTTCAACTGAATGAGAAACTGTTTGGAGTAAATAAGAGCAGGGAAATTGCTAAGATAGAAATGCGGAACCAAAATGCCTATAAGCAAGTGGAGCTGGCAAGATTGCAGAAGGAAAAGGTACTTTCGGAAAATAGAATCAGACAACAACAAATATTTTTCGGGATTCTGAGTGCGCTTGTAGTAGGGCTGGTTTTTCTGCTTTTTTCTATCAAAAAGAAAAGTAGCGTTATCAACAAAGCCAATTCTTTACTTGAGGCTCAAAAATTGGAAATAGAAAAACAACATGCCGAAATTTTCATTCAGCAAGAAGAAATTCTGAACCAGAGAGACTTACTACAAGAGCGATATGAAACGCTCAAAGAGTTGGATGCAGAGAAAAATTACCTTATTAGTGTGGTAGCGCATGATTTGAAAACGCCATTAAACCAAATTAAGGGTTTTCTTACAATTTTGAATTTTGAAGCAGAAGGGCATTCAGATACTACAAAAGCCATGCATAAAATGATTTCCCAAACCATTGATGGCATGTCGGGAATGATTAGTAAAATATTGGATTTGGATGCCATTGAGTCTAAATCCCTGAATATGAAAGTGGAGGATTTTGAAATTGATGGCTTACTTTCGGAGATAATTGCCAAATTCGAGTTGATGGCATCAAATAAGAAAATAAATATTGTACTTAACTCATTCACATCAGATTCGCTCGTCAGTTTAGATAAAAACCTTACTGAGCAGATATTCGAAAATCTTATCTCCAATTCCCTCAAATTTTCTCCATTAGGAACACAAATTACTGTCTCCACAAGCAGAATTGATAATAATATAAGAGTTGCCATCATGGATGAAGGCCCAGGAATTGATGAATCGGAGCAAAAGCATTTGTTTAAAAAGTTTCAAAAACTAAGTGCCAAACCCACAGGAATGGAATCGTCCACAGGTTTGGGTTTGTCAATTGTGAAAAAATATGTGGAGTCGATGAGTGGGGAAGTGTGGTATGAAGATGCAAAGAGTGGAGGAGCCAAGTTTTTGGTTGAGTTCAAACTAGATGAACTCAAAGCGTGAAAGGGTGTTTTTTAGCAATAGATTGCCAAATAGAATCAGTCTAATTTTAGTAGAATTTGCCAAATTGAAGAAAGTTTCCAAATTTGTACTTCGGAAATAACCTCAACATTCACTAAATCATATTTTATGTCCAACCAAGTAGGCCGGAGTTTCAGTAGGATTGGAGGAGAAATCAAAAATATTTTTTCTTTCCTGAAACGAGTACTGTTTAAAATTACCCATCTGGCAGATGATACCGATATTGAAGGTACCATAAAAGACATCAAGGGCGGAGTTGTTCTTGAAGGTTCCAATCTATGGATTTTGATATTTTCTGCAGGAATTGCTTGTGTTGGCTTGAATACTGGTTCTCCAGCAGTAATTATAGGCGCCATGCTTATTTCTCCGCTTATGTCCCCCATTTTGGGAATTGGGCTTTCTGCGGGAATCAACGATAAGGAATATCTCATCAAATCGGTTTACAACTTCGGGATTGCCACAGGGTTAAGCTTATTGGTAAGCTTTATCTATTTTTACTTCACTCCACTAGATCAATTTACCGATGAGATGAGAAGCCGAATTACTCCAACTATTTTAGATGCGGGTGTCGCTCTTTTTGGAGGGTTAGCAGGGATCATTGCAGGTTCTCGTACAGAAAAAACAAATGCCATTCCAGGAGTTGCCATTGCCACGGCTTTAATGCCTCCGCTCTGTACGGCAGGCTATGGGCTGGCAAAAGGTGAATTTCAGGAGATATTTTTAGGTGCATTTTATCTGTTTTTCATGAATGCCGTGCTGATTAGTTTGAGTACTTATGCGGTAGTTAGGATTTTGAAATTCCCACTTGTAGAGCAGGAAGATCCTGAATCTGCCACTCGTGTGAAAAGCATGGTTTTTATAGTGATTTTACTTTTACTTTACCCTAGTTATTACTTTCTGGAAAAAACATTGAGAGAGTTGGAAGAACAAGGGTTAGTTGAGACATTCATTACTGATAATATCCATGATATTAAAAATGGAGTGGATTGGACTCCCATTGCCGTTTCAGATACAGTTTCAAAATTAGAAGTTTATTATTTTGGAGAGGCCATTTCAGACGATTCTACAAATGTTTTAAAGGAGAAATTGGAGAGAAGCATGAGGGAGAAAGGTTACGCAGGCGTTTGGCAGTTGGAGCTTATTCCAACTGCAGCTCAAGATAATGATAAAGTAGTCATTAGAGACCGAGTTTCCCGCTTACAACAAGATATGGAACGAATCGAAAATAACCTGATTCTCAGGCAATTAACCGAAGATAGTTTGATTGCGGAAATCAATACTTTTCAAATGGATACGATTCCATTCAACACAATAAAACAAGAATTGAAAGCGATTTATCCTGATTTGAGCAATTTGGCAATAGGAGAATTGACTCGAACCTCTTTCGATACATTAGGCAACAGGGAGGAGTTGACCGTAATTGTTAGCTGGAAAAAAGCACTTTATAAATCAGAGAAGAAACGCAGAGCAAAGAGAATTGAAGAGTTTCTGAAAGTGAAATTACCAAATGAGCCATTACAACTAGTTTCTATGTGATGATTTGGCTATCTTTACCTTTGTATTTACTATTTTTGAGTAGGTAGAGTGTAGTTTATTGCTTTAATAAAAGATACACTCAACCTATTTATTGCGTTAAAGTTACATCATGTAGGTTTTGTGTTTTTTATTTAATTAAAATCGCTATTTTGACATGAGTTAACACTAAGCGAATCTACCAATCAAATAACCTGACAACCCAAAAGAATAAATCGAATGCGAAACAGAATACTACCATTATTACTTTGTATTTTCTTGTTGGCTGGTTGCGGTGGCAACTCAGGCTCGGAAGAAGGCAACTCAAGAAAGCTGATTCCCACAAAAGGAAATCGCTTCTATGGGGGGATTTTCAACATCAACGAGTCTGAATATATCAAGAACCTTTTCCCGCCAAGTATTGTTGATATTTATTCTTACAGAGTGGCAAATCAGCTCTACGAAGGGCTTCTGAAGTTCGACCAAAAAGATTTGAGTATTATTCCTTCGTTGGCAGAGTCTTACGAAAAAGATGATACTAACACCATTTATACATTCAAATTGCGCCAAGGCGTAATGTTTCACAAAGATGTTTCTTTCCCAGATGGTGGAACTCGTGAATTGAAAGCAACTGATATTGAATATTGCTTCAAGATGCTTTGTACTCGTAGTTTAGAAAACAAGAGTTTCTACTTATTCAAAGATATTGTGAAGGGAGCAAATGAATATTTTGAAGCTACCATAACAGACCCAGCCGTTTCTATGGATTTGGCTGGTGTGAAAGTAATAGATGATTACACAATCCAAGTAGAGTTGGTTACGCCAAGTTCTATTTTCCTTTATAATCTTTGTCGCCCAGGAACATTTATCTACCCTAGAGAAGCTTATGAGCATCATGGAGAAGATATGCGTGAGAAATGTGTAGGAACTGGCCCGTTCACGCTTTCTAGCCTTGATGAAGATATTTCCATTATTCTCAGAAAAAATGAAGACTACTATAAAAAAGATGAGTTTGGTAATCAACTTCCTTATTTGAATGCTATCCAAATTCAGTTTTTGAGAGATAAGAAAGTAGAATTGGCAGAATTCAAGCAAAGAAACTTGGATATGATGTACCGTTTACCAACCGAATCTGTGATTGAGATTTTAGAAAGTTCTATGTCTGCAGAAGATGGTGGTTACAATCAGTACGATTTGCAACGCACTCCAGAAATGTCCACACAGGTTTTGGTAATGAACCACCAAAGCAAAATATTTGGGAATTTGAATGTGAGAAAGGCATTTAGTTTTGCGGTTGATAGAGAAACTATCTTGAACAAAGTATTGAATGGAGAAGGTTTTGACTATGGAAAATACGGAATTACTCCACCATCTTTCAAAAACTATGATACCAAGAAAATAAAAGGGTATGATTTTAATGTAGATTCTGCTCGTTACTATTTACAAAAAGCAGGTTACAAAAATGGCGAAGGATTTCCTCCGTTTAAAATTGATTTGAATGCAGAAGGCGAACGCTACACCAATGTGGCCTTGTATGTAAAAAAGCAGTTGAAAGACAATCTGAATATTGAAATGGAATTGAATATTTCTCCATTGGCAAAAATTACAGAGAAAAGTATGTCTGGGAATTATGATTTGCTTCGTGTGGCTTGGATAGCAGATTATCCGAATCCAGAAAATTTCCTATGGTTTTTCTACGGAAAAAATGTTCCTGAAACAACAGAAGGTACTTCTTACCCTAACTTAACAAGGTATAAAAATCCTGAATTTGACGCATTGTACGAGAAAGGACTTGCGGCAACTACGGAGAAGGAAAGTTTCGAGTATTTTATGCAAGCTGAACAGATGGCTATGGCAGATGCGCCAGCTATCATTCTTTGGTATGATGAAGGCTTCCGACTAATGCAGTCTTATGTAAAGAATTTCCCAAATAACTCTTTGCAATACCGAGATTTCAGCGAAGTATATTTCGATAAATCTAAGGAAGATACGAAGTCAAAATAAATAGAATTTGCAAAAAGAGAAGAGGCAATATCATTTGATATTACCTCTTCTCTTTTTTTGTGGAATGAAGTCTAAATTCGTCTCAACTGTGGAAAAACCACATCTCTGTATATTTCCGCCATTTCAATTTCTACACCAACAGAATTAAAATATACTTTTTCTTCTAAGCCTTCGATTTTCACAATTCGCCATAAATCATTCACTCTCTCAAAAATTTCAACAATTGGCTTCTCTTGGCTTACCAATACATACTCTTTCAAGCTATCAAGCGAACGGTATTTGTCAAACTTCTCACTTCTGTCATAATCAGAAGTCCCTTTCGATAAAACCTCAACGACTAAAGATGGATTGACTACAGCTTCTGCCTCAGTTTTTGATTTGTCTATCTTTCCACAAATCACTAAAATATCTGGATAGAGGTATGAGTTTCTAGTCTCAATACCCACTTTGGTATCACTTCCAAAAGTTCTACATTTTTTCTCTTTTTTACGAATTTCTAATTCTAGGTTGAAAGATACATTAAAACTAATCATAGAATGGTTGATACTTCCACCTGCATGTGCATACACCATTCCATCATGAAAGTCATATCTTTTACCTGACTCTCGTTCAAGTTCTACATATTCTAGAATTGATAATTTTTCTTGCCTTAGTGCTTCCATTTTATAATTATTTTTTGTGGATTGAGTTTTCCTACTTCCATTTTCTGAAATAGAACCTACACAAATATACGAAATTACTGGCTAAGAGTTTGATTGCTTCTTGCGGAGGATTTTAGCTTGCCAAGTGAAAATACTGCCAATGGCTACAGGAAAGAGAATGTTGATGAACCAAAGTGAAAGCGTAGAGGCAACAATTGTTGCATTGGGAATTCCGAAGCCAGACTCGCCCAAAAACTGGATGGAAGAGAATTCCCGAATCCCCAAATCGGTCAGGAAACTGAAATTAGGAATCATGGTTTTGGCAAGATAAACTAACGAGATACCTGAAAAATACTGTTCAAATTTTAAGTCCACTCCAAAAACTATCAGAATCAGAATAAATTGAGTAAAATAAGTAGCGTACCGAAGGAAGGAAATAAATAAAATTTTGAAGGTTTCCCGAGTTCCATAGCTCGCCATCATTTCTAAATAAGGATAGATTTTTGGGAAACGCTTAAACCATTTAATAAATAGAACCGCTTTGAAAATTGCTACCAAAGTACCGATTGCCAAGATAGCATAAGCAATTATAAGCCAAATAGTTAAAGACGATTCTAAGGTATTTTTCCACGAGAGGAAATAGATCAAGCCAATTCCTCCACAGAAATAAGTGATGGCATTTTGGGAGAGGCTGTTCAGAAACATTCCACCCAAAATATGGTAACGAGTTTCCGATTTGAGTTGCCAAACCCTGCCGAAAAAAGCACCTGCATTTGTGGTTGAAATAAATGCCATAGTCAAGCCAGTTAATACACCTTTGAAAGCTTCCCAAAAGCTGATTTCCTCTAATTTGGTCACTAATATTTGCCATTTCCAAGCCTCAAAAGCCCAATTCAGAAAAATCAACCCAAAAAGTGGAAGAATAAAGAAAATATTCTCTGCTGAAAATGCACCTCGAACAGCACTAATAAACTGCTCATCGAACTGCTCATTATGGAATGTTGCCCGATACAGCCCAAAAGCGATAGCCAATAGAATTACTACCTTCAGTAAATTTAGTAGAAGCTTAGTTTTTCCTTTCAAAAAAGAACGGTTCTGAGGATTATCTGACAAATCTTTATGGTTGAATTAGGTTACTCATTCTCGAAAACTAAATTCCCTTCCGAATCAACCAAGCCAAAATAGAGTGATTCGTCTGATTGATAAACTGCCGATTTGACTAGCCCAGAAGTTTTTATGCCCAATAAAATGATATTTTCACTATCCAACTTAATTCCACGGAATAAGGAAATTCCTGATTCTTTTGGGTAGGTCATCATTTTTTCTAGCTCGCCTTTTTCAGAAATAAAAGCAATGAATGTGCCCGTTTGGTTTTTCGGAGCAAAAGCCACCACCCCATTTTCATTTTCTATTTCTATTTCCGAATAATTTCCAAGCACCAACCATTGCCTGTTACTTTTCAAGACTTCTACTACTTCTCCTTTCAAATCAAAACTCGTTTGCCAGATTTCTTTGCCCAATTTCGACTGCAACTTTAACGTGAAAGGCTCGTATTCGGCATACGTATAATCGTCAGCTTTGCCTTTGAATCCTAATAAAACTTGTTCGTTCAACTCATCGTACTGCATCAAAACAGGTACATCATGAATGTCCTTAACCGAGTCAGTCTGAATTATTTTCCCTAAACTATCCACTTGAACAAGCGTATGTTGGAGTGTGTCTAGCAAATCTGTTTTCAATAAAATTGCCCCATTGTTCATCCGTTCCACAAACGGAAACGATTTACTTATGGTATCTCTGTGCGGGAATTCAAGTAATTTTTCAATATACTTTGCTGTGTCTGCATCGTATATTTTTGCTACAACAGGGTAGGGGACTTTGCCCAGTTTTTTGTAAAAGCCTGAAACCCAAAAATACTTGTTGGATTGAGTGGAAACAGAGGAAATGTAGTATTGGTTGGATTGAGCAGTATCAAATTTATTCAGCGATAGATTATTCCAGTTTATCTCATCTTGGTTACGGAAAACGGGAATTGATTTCCTTCTCAAAGTAGCCGTATCGGGTAGAGTGGCTTGTTTTTCTGCCAATAGCAACCACGGTTTCCATTGCTGAATTGCGTTTGCCAGAACCTTATCACTTTCTTTCTCTTCTTGTTGGAGATAGCTTTGTAAGCCAGCCAAATCAGTAAATTCTTTCTTTAGGAAATCAGGATATTTCTCAAAATCGGAAATTGAAAATGATTTTTTGGCAACTAAATTAAGTGAGTCAGCTTCTTTTTTAAGCGCAATCAATTTGAGCAAAAACTTTCCTTTTACCGATTCCAAAACCTCTTTGCTCGGGTTATTTACCTCTTCTCTACTCCAAGTAAAAAGCCTTGCTTGGCTTTCCTTGAAATTGAATAAATCTACAATGGGAGACTGATAATGGTATTTTCCAATTTTGAAAAGAACCGCATTGGGGACTTTGTAGAATGCGAAATCATCAGAGTAAGATGTGCTACTTCTCAGTTCCCGAATGGAAGCATTTAGTTTTTGATTGGTTGCTACAATCTCATTTCTTAGCGGGATAATTTCTTCCGACTGTTTTTGACGGAAATCACTTACCCATTTTCCAAAATTCCAAACCTCTACTTCGTTTTTCAGGAAGTTACTCGGGTTTAGACCTTGTAGCCTGTAAGTCTCAATTGGACGAATATCCGCTTCCTGATGATAATCTCCGATAGAGTAATTATCAATAACTTCCTTATAAGATGCGTAATGAGATATAGCTGAACTATAACGGTTTTGGAGTATGTCTAGCCTTTTCAGGAAGGAAACATCCGAAGTCAAGTGCAAGTCTTTCAGCTTGGCATTTTTCTGGTTGATTTCCATAAAAACTTCTAGGCAAACATTGTAGTTTTCAAGCATTCCGTTGAAATGCTCTACCATCTTCGCATGGTTCTCACGGAATAATATAACATCTTCCAGTCTGTTTTTGATTTCGGCAGTTATATCTTCTAACTGTATTTTATTTTTTCCCTCCTGTGGCTTTATGTCTTCATAGTAAGGCCTGGTGGAGTTGAATCCGTCTTTTGTGAGGTTGGCGTTGCATAATTCAAAGTAGATTTTTGCATGCCGACTGAAAAAAGCAACATCGCCAGTCTCTTTTAGTGCGTCATACTCTCGCATGAATTTTTGGCAGGTTTTGCCTAACTGGTAATAGACATTCGGCTCGCCTTTCGGATTTTGCTCTTGGAACTCTTTCAAGGCCTGAAAGCCTTCTATGGGTGTCCCATTTTGTAGTATTTCAAAAATATCTTTGTATTTGAGCGATTTTTGGGCGGATACGTTACCCCAAATCAAGATAGCGAGAGACAAAAACAGCGTTTTTACTATATGATGATTCATTATGTTGTGATTCGTTGTGGGTGTAGAGTTGCAAATCTAGCATTTTTCGTATTGGCGAGTTCAGAATCTTCAAAAAAATAAAATCCTCGAAACTTATTGCAAAAGCAACAGCATTCGAGGATTCTTAAAATCGAGTGTTCAAGAAATTCTAACTCAATATAATATCTTTCACTTATTTTCAACTCGTGTTTCGCACAGCACTATTTTTTTAAACATCTAGCTTCAGCAAACTTTGCTGAGTGAGTGGTTTGTTGATGTATTTTTTGACGAAAGAATAGGTCTTGGATTTGTCAATATCCTGTGGATTGATGGAAGAAGTCAGCATCACAATTTTACATTGCTTTTTAGTACTTTCGTGCAGTTTGTTGAATAAATCCAAAAACTGGAAGCCATCCATCAAAGGCATGTCAATATCCAAGAAAATTACATCGGGAAGTATTTTTTCGGAGTATTCAGTTAATTTTTCGATGTTTTTCAGAAATTCGATGGCACTTTTTGCACCTGAATGTACATAAATACGCTCACTCAGATTTGTTGCTTCAATCATTTTTTGATTGATAAGATTGTCAATCTCATTATCATCAATCAACATTACTGAAAAATATTTTTTATCGGCCATTTTTAGGTTGTTTGACTATGGAAGAATTCATTATACAAGTTGCCATAACTTACATTCCACCAAGGTAAACGGATTTCGGCAAACAAAAAAATTTCTTGTTTTTTATCCATAAATAATTTGACTTTTTTTTTATTTACATATAATCACAGAAAAGATATGTTAATTCACATTACGGTAAAACGAAAGAAAAAATTACTAGGTATTTTTGGCAACGATGTGGTATTTCAATAAAACCCAAAATTATGAAACTAGAGTTTACTAAAAGAAAAATAGGCAAATGTGGAGTAATTGCCCTATTGCTGTTTGTAGGAGTTGGAGAAAGTTGGGGACAAGCATTTAATTTCACAGCTGGAAATTTAACTTATATTGAAAGTTTTGATGTAATGGGTTCAGGCGGTACTGCACTCATTACAGGTTGGGAAAGTACAGACGCAACAATTGCTGTTAATACTGGAACGACCACTAGCGGAGGTGTTTATAATATAGGTAGTTCTGGAGATGCTGACCGAGCAATTGGGACAATTGCTTCGGGTAGTATTTCTCCAAGATTCGGGGCGAATTTCACAAATAATACGGGTATCGAAATCACTCAGGTAGATTTCGCAGGAGTAATGGAGCAGTGGAGAAGTGGGAATAGTAATACCGCCAATGAAATTGTTGCCTTTGAATATAGCCTTGATGCCAGCTCTTTAATTACAGGTACTTGGACGGCTATTTCTAGTATGGATTTGGTAGAAAAACTAACTGCCACAACTTCAGGCGGTGCTGTAAATGGAAATGATATTGTTAATAAGACTACCATTTCTGGTTCGGCAAGTTCAATTTCTTGGTCAAATGGAGCTACTTTATGGATTCGGTGGAGTGATAATAATGATGCTGGCTCAGATGGGATATATGCCATTGATGATTTTTCTATGACAGTAACTTTGGGAGCATCCACAACTTCCACACTTGCTGATGGAGCAGGAACTGAACCTTCTTCAGTTTCCTCTCTGATAAACACGCAAGGAGCTTCTTCCTTAAATTTTGATTTTACATATGAAGAAAAAGATGCGGTAGTTACTCAAATCAGTCAAATTATTTTCAAGCAAGGCACAGGTAATCAAATTGCCGATTGGTCAGAGGCTATTTTAGGCGCAGAACTCTCAGATGGAATTAACTCCACAATATTGGCAACGATAAATGCTGCCAATATTACTTTCGGAAGTATTTCTAATGGAAGTGGGCAATTGGGCGAAATTATCGCAAGCTCCACTAAAACCTATCAACTTAAAATTTGGCTACGAACCGATATTCCCAGCCCGCTTTCTATCACAATTGATGGAAGCGATTTTGTATTTAAAGTAGATAATGGCAGTTTTACCTTCGATGCAGGAGGCTTGGCAACTGGTGAGTCTGTTAGTTCGCCAGATAGTGAAAATGTGGTTGAGGTAGCCGCTACCGAGTTGCAATTCTCAAATGTACTGACAAGCATAAATGTTGCTACTGACTTTGGGCTGAGCATTTCTGCTACCGATGCAAATGGTAATGTGGATACAGGAAATAACTCTTCTTCAATAACCCTGAGCAAAAATTCGGGAAGTGGAGCATTTACTTCCACAACTACGCTAATCAAAACGCTTGCTAGTGGAGTTGCTTCTTGGGCAGACTTACAGAATGATGCCACAGGGAGTTTTACAATCTCCGCAGATGATGGCGCAGGATTGACTGATGCAATTAGTTCTTCAATAACCGTAAACAGTCCGCCCACAACCATTGTGATTCAAGATTTTGAAGGAACGGCTACAGATGGTTGGGAGGTTGCAACTGGATTCAGTTCAAGTACAGAGAATTCAGGAGGTAATTTTACTCCTTCTGGAGAGAGTGTGAGAAATGGCTCAAGTTCATTCCAATCTTCCAATACTACTTCTACTTTAGAGTTTGCAAGTCAAAATATTTCTTCATTTAATAATGTTTCCGTTGAAATTTGGAATGCTTCCATTTCAGTTACTTCCGGAAATGGAATTGATGGAGGAGATGATTTGAAAGTATATGTTTCTGAAACAGCTACTTTTGGAGTTACACCAGACATTACAGTAATTGGAAACAACAATGCACGGTTTGGAATGAGTGGAACGGGCGAAATAATTGCAACAGCAGGAACTCCCCTTGGCTTTACTTACTCTGGTGGAGGGACACGAACTGGAAATGATGCAAAATCCAAACTGACCATAAGTATTCCTGATGCTTGGAATACTGTATTTTTAAAAATCGAAACTGATAATAACAGTACAGGTGAAATTTGGTGTTTAGATGATATTTCCCTCATTGGTTCTGCGGTAGTAGTTTCTGGCACTTCCGATGTGGTTGCTGGTGGAGGTACAGAGTCTACAGCAATTTCCTCGCTCACTACAACAACATCTTTAGGAGACGGCTACCAAACTAATTTTGATTTCACAGTAAGAGACGATGGCGCAACAGCAGGAACAGATGCGCTTCCTGCGCTCATTAGCCAAATTATTGTAAATCAAGGAGCTGGAAACGATATTGCTGATTGGACAACCGTTTTCTCGGCTGTTAATTTGGTAAGTGGAAGCGAAATGATTGCAGGAGCTGTCAATGCTTCTAACATTACTTTCAGTTCTATTCCAAACGGAACGGGAACGGCTTTGGGTTTCGTGGGAGATAATGCTACAAAAACTTATGAGTTGAAAGTGGTTTTGCAGAATCTACTTCCAGCCAATACAGACAATATGAATGTTGCTTTTGTAGTAGATAGAAATGGCTTCATTGTAGAAGCCAGCGGTAGTAGTGGTTTTGAAACAGGAGCAGGAACAGTGGTAGAATCAGGAGGTGGAAACAACGAAATCCAAATAATTGCTACTAATTTGGAGATTGTTTCTGAGCCTACAAGTGTATTTGTCAATGAAGATTTCTCCTTGACAGTAAACGCCACAGATGTTCGAGGAAATGTTGATGCCGATGCAACTCCAAGTGTAACACTTGCCAGAGGAGCAACGGGTACAGGAACTCTTTCTTCTGCCACAGGATTGGTGCAAAATCTATCTGGAGGGACATTTACTTGGGCTGATTTACAATTCGATACAGAAGAAACCTTTAATATAAGTACTTCTAGCATTCTGACTGACAATACTTCCGATGATATTGTAGCAAACGAAATCCCCCAACTCATAATTGCGGAAATTGCCGATCCTAATGTTTCAGGAGCAACGCCTAAATTTGTCAAATTATATAATGGTCGAAATACTACCATTGATTTTGATTCAGAAACTTTTTTCTTAAGTAAGCAAGCGAATGGAAGTACAAACCCAACCGCATGGTTTGATTTACAATTGACAGGTTCAATATTGCCAGGTCAGACTTTTGTGATTACCGATGATGCTACTGATTTTTCAAATGCTTACGGTTCAGCGGCAAACATGGCCAATGGAAATATCAATGGAAATGGAGATGATACCTATTATATTTATGAAGGTGGAGACCATACAAGCGGAACATTGATAGATATTTATGGAGAAATCAATCAAGATGGAACTGGAGAAGCTTGGGAATATACGGATAGTAGAGTAGTAAGAATCCCGAATAGTTCTCCTAATACAATATGGGTAGCTTCGGAATGGGTAAAAACAGCTTCTCCAACAAATGCCACTTTATTATCAACAGTATTTACACCTCTCACTCATGGCTACTACACCACTCCAACAGGAGATTTAGACGCTTTGGCAACTTGGGGAACGAGCTTAGATGGAGGTGATGAAAAACCAACTGATTTCACGACTGATAATCAGCAGTTTTATGTGCTTACAAATACTTCGGCTACGGTTTCCGCAAATTGGACAATTAGTGGGCTGAATACTGAGTTAGTAATCGGCAACTCGGTAACGGCAACCTCTTTTTCTGTCCCAGCTTCATTCAGTGTAGTTGCAGATAATTTGGTATTGACCAATGCTTCTGACATTACAGTAGTCACTAATGCAAGTCTTTCGGCAAATCAATCATTCACTAACCTCGGAACTATCACAGTAGAAAGTGGGGCTTCATTCATCCAAACTGCAACCACTCCAACAAATACAGGTTCAGGAACTTACACCATGAATCGGGTTGGAGATGATTACCACGGAATTTACAATTATTGGTCTTCTCCAGTACCTGATGCAACTATTGGTGGAGTGTTCCCAACAACTAATTCCAAAAGTAGATATATGTTCGATACATCTATTCCTAATTGGGTTGGAGTTGGAGATGGTACCACTATGACTGCTGGTTTGGGCTACATTGCCACAGGAAAAAGCACTCCTGCCACAACAATTACTCGTGCTTTTAGCAGTACAACAGGATTTAACTCTGGAGATATTACTGCGAGTGTAATTAATAATGCAGGAGGTGCAGATGATGACTGGAATTTGGTTGGAAATCCTTATCCATCTTCATTTTCGGCAAATGCGTTTTTGAACGACCCAAGTAATTCATCAATCAACAACGGAATCCATTTGTGGGTTTCAGATGGAAGCGATTATTCTTCTATAAGTAGCGACTATGCAGTAATGGATGCCGCAGGAGTTACAAATGGTAGGGGAGTGTTTGGAGCAGGCGAGAACTTTGTGCCTGCTGGGCAAGGGTTTTTCGTGGAGGCAAATACAACAGGAACTGTAACTTTCAAAAACTCACATCGCTCTGATTTGAACAATGGTAATTTTGCTAGAGCCAAAGACGATAACCTCCAAAAAATTTGGTTAAACGTTACTGCTAATGATGGAATTACGAATGAGCTTTCCATTAATTTCTCAGAACAGGCTACGGTTGGAGAGGACAGAATGGATATTACTAAATTCAAGGGGAACAAGAATTTAGCATTCTACAGTTTATTGGATAAGAAAGAGTTGATTGTTCAAGGCTTGCCAGAGCTTATTGGTAGCCAAAAGGTAAAACTTGGCTTAGATGCAAATGAAAGTGGGAAATATGAATTCAACATCAACCACTTACTGAATTTCTCTGAAAACTTCGATATCTTCTTGTTGGACAAAGAATTGGGTATTTCAACCGATTTGAGGGCAGGGAATTATGTTGTTCAGTTAGAGTCTGCGATTTATAAAGAAAGGTTTGAATTGGAATTTGTAGAAAGGGTTTTAAGCGTTGATCCTAGTTTGGAGTTGAAAGGAATAAATATAATGGCAGATGAAATGGGTATAAATCTCTATTTCACAAGTGCTTTACAAGGTAAGGAATTCAAAGTAGGCGTTTATAATCTTTCTGGAAAGCGAGTTTTATTGGAAAACATTACTTCTAGTGATAAAGAAATGATTTCTGTCAAATCTTATGGCATATTGATTGTGAGGGTTGAAGGAAATAAAGGTGTTATGACTAAAAAAATATTTTTAAATAAATAATAGCCAGAAAGCCTGATTGGGTTCATTCCAATCAGGCTTTTTATAAGTTTTTGCAATAAACAAGATGTAATAATAAATGGTTCTCTAACAAATTTTGTGGAGGTCAAAAACAGCTCAGATTAATTGTCTAATCTGGAGGCTGTAATTGATGATTATTCCTTATTTCGTATTTCATGGAACACATCAATTACAAAAATTGTCAGACAACCTAATAAATTAGATGAAAAAAGTACTACTATTATCATTATTCACTTTCATAAATTTTCAGGTCTTTGCCCAGCCAACTCCACCAGCACCAATTCCTATAGATGGTGGAATTGGACTTTTGGTTGCCTCAGGAGTCGGTTATGGCGTTAGCCGATTGAGGAAAAGAAATAAAGAATAGAAATCTTCATAAAGATAAAGGCATCCGATTCTAAATCGGATGCCTTTATCTTTGAATTATAAAATAGAATTTAGTCTTCCGCTTTTTCTGGAATCGTAATAGAAATTGGGGCTTGTATTTTCCCCCAAGCTATTTTCATTTCCCCTTCAAGTTTCCCAGTCTCCAATAAGAAAAAGCTCATGTTTTCAGTCATGGTGTTCATAGATACAGGCTTTATTTTTACTCGCAAGGCATCCTCTTTCTCTTTATAATTGAATGCGCCCCATTGCTCAAATTCTTTATTGAAAATAATAGTCCATTCTTCCTTTTCGGGAATTGTGAAAATGGCATATTTCCCTTTTGGCAAAGGCTGACCTTCTATCATAATATCGTTGGAAACCTCAAGAGTACTGGCTTCATCAGCACCCGTTCTCCAAACCTCTCCATACTCAACCAGCCCATTCCAAATTTCCCTGCCTTTTGCTCGTGGAGAGCTGTAATTGATTTTAATATTGGTTTTGTTGATTTTTACTTCCGCTTCTGCATAAGGGCTCAACTTCTGTTCTGATTTTGTATCCTCTTTTTCCTGCGAATTGGCACCACAACTTATTAGAAGTAGGGTGGAGAATAGTAGTCCGAATAAATTTAGGTTTTTCATTGTTGTTGGTATTCAGTAAATAGTTCTTATTTTTTCGTGGTTTGAAACAAGTTAATGCTAACAGAATGAAAAAACATAGCGCAAGCGTCCGCTGGGTGGCACTCCGTTTGTGCCTTAGGAACGGGAAATAAATAAGATGCAAATTTTCTCTTGTTTCTTTTTGGTCTATTCTTCGTTAAAAATATCGCCATAGCGGTGCTATGACTGCAATTTTTGCCTAGACTAGACTCAAAAATAAACTGCAATAAAATAGCATCTTATTTAATCCCCTTCCTTAATATCCACAAGTAACCTGACATCTTTCACACTACCTTATTTTTCCAGAAAAGAAACAGCTTGCTCAATTTCTGGATGCAAACTCAAAGCTACGGGACAAGTCAAGGCTGCTTTCTTTAAAATCTTGACGTACTTCTCCTCCAAATGCCCAGTTTCCATCTCAAACTCTACCTCAATTTTAGAGATTCTTCTCGGGTTGGATTGCATGATTTTGGTTGTTTTGGCAGAAAGTCCTTTCAGCTCAAAACCATGATTATTAGCAGAAATACCCATTAAAGTCATCATACAGCTAGTTAGGGCTGTGACAACTAAATCGGTTGGAGAAAATAATTCGCCTTTCCCGTGGTTATCAGTCGGAGCATCGGTAATGACTTGAACGCCAGATTTGAGGTGTTTTGCTTCCGTGCGTAAATCGCCTTGGTAAATAGTTTCTATTGTTGCCATGAGCAGTTATTAAGTTTCAGGTTTGTATCACAAATTTATAATCTCCCACAAAAATAGCTTGTTTAATTTCCCAAACAAGCCATATAGGCAAATGTTCAACACTCGAACCTAGTTATAGAAGGTCCGTTTAGTTTTAGAAATAAAACCTTCGATTTATGTTTATTCTATTCGCTGTTTTCTGGTTTCCTGCCATTGGTTTACTTGTTTTGCTTTTGGTAGAGTATTCCGAAATTCGGTCTTTTTTCAAAAACTCCAAACAAACCACAGGAAAGGTAGTGGGGATTATTGGCGCACAGTACAAAAAGGTTGATTCAATATTCACCGCCACATTGAGTAAATCAAGATTGGGTGGAGAGCTTCTGCCACAACAATCGGGCAAAGAAATGGGTGGAGCATTACTTTTGGTGGAGTACGAGCATGAAAACGGAAACAGTTATCAAGTCCGTTCAAAGCAATCTTTCAACAAAGTAGAAACAGAACAAGTTAGGGTCGATTACAATCCAGAAAATGCTTCAGATGTGGTAATTGATGGCTATTATGCCAACACGGCTTATTTACCTAGGTTGGTCGGAATTATAATCCTTTTTGGGATTCCAATTGTGATTAAGATGTTAAGCAAGTAAGTGCTTGCACAGAATTATTTCACAATTAAAATACGATAAAAACTGCCCTTGTTGGTCTTAGTGAAAGGAATTAAATAACTTATTCCATTATATTTTTTTCTTTTTGGTCTATTCTTCGTTAAAAATATTATCCGTAGCGATGCTATGCCTACTATTTTTGTCCCAGCGGGGAACCGCTAGACTAGCTAGCGTAGCCCGACCTCAAAAACAAACTGCGATAATGGCGCACTTTATTTAATTCCTTTCACTTAGCGTAGCGAGACCAACAAGTTTTAAAGCTTAATTAAACAGGTCTAAGCACTTAGATAAGGAACTTGCTTCCAAGTTTAAACAGTAGGGAAATGGACTCAATCTATTTCAAGTTGTACACCATAAATCAAAATTCGTAGATTTTAAAACAACCTCACAAAAGCTACAATAAATGGAGCGGCAATTAGCAACCCATCAAATCTATCCAAAAAACCACCGTGGCCAGGAATGGAACGTCCAGAGTCTTTAATGCGAATGCTTCTTTTGAAAAGTGACTCCACCAAATCGCCATAAGTGCCAGCTACTACAATTATCAGTGAAATGGCAATCCATTTCCAAACAGGCATAGATGTGAAGTAGTAAGAAAGAACAATTCCCACACTTACAGCGGCAATTGTTCCTCCAAGGCTTCCTTCCCAAGTCTTTTTTGGGGAAACTCGCTCGAAGAGTTTTCGTCTGCCAAAGTTTTTTCCTGCAAAATAAGCTCCCGTATCACTTGCCCAAAGCATGAAAAGTGAACCGAGAATGATTTCGTAGTTGTAAGAATTGTCGTAGAAAATTGCCAAATTCAGCAATGCGAAAGGAATGCCTACATAAATAATCCCCAAGAAAGTGAAAGCAATGTTTGTGAAAGGCGTTTTGTCTTTTTTGATGTAGAGCTTAATGAGGTAAACCGCAGAAAGAGAAATGAAAATTAGTAAATAATATTTGGTTTCCAAAGATTGCCGAGCAATCAGAAAAGTAAGCGTATAAATGAAAAGACTATTTACCGTTCCGTAGCTTTTCAGGGGCAAGTTTCCATCCAATCCGAGGAGTTTATAAAACTCTAAGGAGGCAAACATGCAAATCAGAAAGAAAATAACAAAGTAAGACCATTCACTATAAATAATGGATGAAATCAGTAATGCTCCACCAAAAATGGCGGCAATTATTCTCTGCGTTAATTCTGGTAAACTATCTAAAGTCGATCTCATCATTTATAATTTTTAGGGCTTGCATCACATTTTTCTTGGAGACGTATATTTCTACTTCCCCAAATACTCCGTAGGCAGAATCTTTTTTATTGAGCAAAATAGCTTGCAACTCATTGTTTTCCAAAACTTGTTGCACCAAACTCGCCTGAAAATGGTTTGAAGAGCTGAATACTTTCTTCCAATCTTTCATTCTAAATTGAGCTTATTTGTTATGGAGTGTATTTCAAATAGTGGTAAATAAGTAATGCTAAAGCAATAATAAACCATAGCGCAAGCATTCGCTTGTGCCTTAATATCCAAAAGTAGCATTACTTGTTTGGTTGGATTTTCTGGCTCTCCATTCCCCTACATATTTGTTAAATCTCCGCTTTTCGTGCAAAATAGCGAAATTATTCGGAAGTAAAAGTCTTTGAAGAATCATAGGGAAAACAGCTTGATAATTGAAAGAATGAAGGGAATGTATGAACTTTTTTGCGCTAAAAGCATAAAAAAATATGGTTCTATCGTGAATTTGGGTATTGAGTGCAATTCATGATTTTGAAGTTTAAGTTATTAGGTTCAAGTGTGGACGCTTGGGAAGCCCCGCTTGAACCAGTTTTATTGCTTGTTTTTCGAG